>JAGCZE010000497.1 GCA_017960415.1 Lachnospiraceae bacterium | reverse complement strand
TTTGCTCTATCTTTTCTGTCTTTTCTGTCTGCTCAGTCTGTTCTGTCTGCTCAGTTTTACTTCCGCGGCCTCCCAGCCATTTGGTTCCCGCATATGTTGCTATTCCAAAGCTCGATGCTCCTACCAGTATCGCTGCCATTATACTTGCTATCTTTGTAAATTTCGCATTCATCATTTTCATCGCCTCCTTAATATGACTGCATTATGGATTTTCCTGCTTTGCGGTCAACAAAGCACCACCTGTCGGTAAACGCATTATGGATTTTTCGGGTTTGCGGTCAACGAAATTCTATCCGGCTAACACGTAACCGCTTATACCCAAGAGGAACCGTTTTTAGGGCCGGTTGTCAGTTGATCCTCTTTGACCAACTCTTTTTCGTTTCCTGTTGATGACATCATAAAACACTTTTGTGTAAACAATATGAAACAACTGTGAAAAATGTGTGATATAAAATCTTTGTTACTCTCGATCGCGAATAAGGGGGGTGGGATGTGAATAGTAACAAAGTGTTTGTTGTCACCTTCAAAAAAATGTGGTAAATTATATATGTAATCGATGTGTTTTGCAGTAAACGGATTATGCACATTCCCGCTTGCTTTCTGCAGATTTCTGCTATGTTTTATGTTTGGGAGGTCGGCACATGAACAATACCGGAAAAAGCGTTACGAGAGTTGATGCCTATGATAAAGTCACCGGCAGAACGAAGTATTACGAGGATCTGATACCGAAGGATGCGCTCTATGTCCGTATCAAGCATTCCGAAATCGCACACGGATTTGTAAAGGCTATCGACACTTCGGCGGCCGAAGCGATCGAAGGGGTAGTCAAGGTGCTGACATGTTTTGATGTTCCGGATATTCCTTTTCCGACCGCCGGACATCCCTGGTCCATGGATCCGTCACATCAGGATACGGCCGACAGGCATCTTCTGAACCGCCATGTCCGTTATTACGGAGATGACGTTGCTGTTGTTATTGCCGAAAATGAAGTTGCGGCAATGCAGGGCGTCAGGGCTCTCAAGGTCGAATACGAGGAGCTTCCTTTTGTGCTGGACGTTCAGGAGGCCATGAAAGAAGGCGCTCCGCAGATTCATGAGGAATTTCCCGGCAATCTCCTCAAGCATACTTCCGCCCGTGGCGGCAATTATGAGGAAGCCATCAAAAATCCCGATCTTATCAAGGTTGAGGGCTGGTACGAAACCCCGACCGTTCAACATTGTCATATAGAAAATCACGGCTGTTTCGCCTACGAAGAGAATGGCCGTATCGTCTGTGTCGCTTCGACGCAGATCCCCCATATTGTCAGACGTGTCTGCGGACAGGCTATTGGCCGTCCCTGGGCGGACATACGTATCATCAAACCTTATTTGGGCGGCGGCTTCGGCAATAAGCAGGATGCCCTGTATGAGCCGCTCTGCTGCTGGTGTACCACAATGGTAGGCGGCAGGCCGGTGCGCATTGACTGTGCACGTGAGGAAACCTTTGTTTCCAACCGCGTAAGGCATGCCATCCGCTTCCATATCGTGACCTGGCTGACCAAAGATGCGACGATCGCGGCCCGGAAGGTCGAAGTATTTTCCAATCAGGGTGCTTACGCCTCCCACGGTCATTCGATCGCAGCCAAGGCAATGGGCTCATTTGCGCAGCATTACCCTTGTCCCGATTTTGAGAGCGACAGTTATACGGTATATACGAACCGCCCCGCTGCAGGTGCAATGAGAGGCTACGGTATGCCCCAGGCATCATTTGCCGACGAGAGCAATATCGATGACTGTGCAAAGGTTCTGGGCCTGGATCCTGTTGATTTCAGGATGAAGGTCATCATGCCGAAGGACTATAAGGACAATTTCTCCGGCAATGTCAATTATTTCGATTCTTTCAGGCTGTGCCTCGCAAAAGGGCGCGAGCTGTTTGATTACGACCGTTTGTACAGAGAATATTCCGGTCAGACCGGGCCTGTCCGCAGGGCGGTGGGAGTTGCGACATTCTGGTACAATACAGCGGTTTACCCTATCTCGCTTGAGACTTCTTCGAACCGCATGCTCTTAAATCTTGACGGAACCGTGACGATGCAGTGCGGCGAGACCGAGATCGGACAGGGCGCAGATACCGCATTTGCGCAGATGACTGCAGAAATACTGGGTCTGAAGAGTTACCGCGATGTTCATGTGGTTTCGTGTCAGGATACCGATATCACGCCTACGGGCCTTGGCGCTTATGCTTCGAGACAGACCTATGTTGCGGGGTTCTCGATCCGCCAGACCGGTGAGCAGCTGCGGGGTAAGATATTGAAGCATGCCAGCGAACGAACCGGACACGAGATCGACGATCTTGATATCGTAGACGGCAATATTACAAGCTTTTCCGAAGATAAGGTGCTGTTAAGCCTTGCGGAGCTTGCGAAGATCGTGCAGTACGATCCGGTACACAGCGACCATATTACTGCGGAGTCAACCTATACGATCCGCAGCAATGCTTATTCCTTCGGATGTACCTTTGTTGATATAACCGTTGATATCCCGATGTGCAAGATCACGGTCAACCGCGCAATGAACCTGCATGACTGCGGAAACCTTATCAATCCGGCCCTTGCGGAAGCCCAGGTACACGGCGGCATGTCCATGGGACTCGGATTCGGTCTGTCCGAACAGCTCCTGTTCGATGCAAAGACCGGCCGTGTTCTTAACAACAACCTGCTGGATTACAAATTATCGACCTTTATGGATCACCCGCGTCTTGAAGCGGAATTCATCGAGAATCCCGAGCCTACTTCTCCGTTCGGTACCAAAGCTCTCGGAGAGCCGCCCGCATGTTCGATGGCACCGGCGATCAGAAATGCGGTATTGAACGCCACCGGCGTGGCTGTCGATATGCTGCCTCTCAATCCGCATAATCTGTTCAGGAAATTCAAGGAAAGCGGACTGATCACGGAGTAACTGAAAGTATTATCAAGTCCCATTAATCCGAAAAAACAATAAAAAAACATAGAATTTCGAAAAATCTATAAATAGATCGCACAAAAAACAGTAAATTGAGATTCCGACATAGGAGGATTGCCGCCATGTATGATATGGGAACATTTTACGAAGCAAAATCCGTTCAGGAAGCCATAGAACTGCGTTTAGCGCACCCCGAAGCCGACATCATCGCCGGCGGGACGGATGTGCTGGTTCAGATGCGCGAGGGAAAGCGCGCGGGAAAATCATTGATCTCCATTTACGGGATCGATGAGCTGCGCGGCATTAAGCCCGAAGACGACGGAACCATCCGTATCGGATCATTAACAAGCTTTTCGCATATAACCCGCGATCCGTTGATCGTGAAACATCTGCTCTGTCTCGGTGAGGCGGTCGACCAGGTCGGCGGCCCCCAGATCAGAAATGCCGGAACTATCGGCGGAAACACCTGTAACGGCGTTACCTCCGCGGATTCATCATCCACGCTCCATGCGTATGATGCTGTGATAGAACTGACCGGCAAAAACGGTGTCAGAAGACTACCTATTCAGGAATTCTATATTAAAGCCGGCGTGGTGGACATACATGTTGACGAGGGCGAGATACAGACCGGTATCCTGATCTCCCGCGATTCCTATGAGAA
>JAGCZE010000496.1 GCA_017960415.1 Lachnospiraceae bacterium | reverse complement strand
TCGACCTGAAATTCCACATATTCGACATCTTCCAGCTGGCAGAAGGTTTTTACGATCCCTGCCCTGCACAAAAGCTCTCCGGTAGTATCCATGCTTGAATATACCGAATTAAAATCAATGATCAGCTGTCCATCCTGGCCTATAGTCCATGAATTGACATTCACACCCTCGGGGATCAGCTTAAAATAGCCCTTTGTAACCGGGCTTACAGACAATAATGCCATCATTTCGTCTATTAATGACACTTTTGTATCATCCCCGGAAAGCCCTGAATTTTCAGACAGACGCGAAGATACGTCGATATCCGGATACTCGGCTTCGAGTTCATCCATATATTCCCAGACCAAAGTGTCAAAATTGGCATTGGTCCGGTATATCTTCAACCCCGACGAGCCGGTATCGTCACTGCCCGAGCAGCCGCTCAGAACAGTTACGGAAGCCAGCCATAAAACCAGCATTATAAACAAAGTTCTTTTACTCATTTATATAATCAGACCCTTCCGGAATATAATTCAACGGAATCCTTACGGTAAATGCGGATCCCTCTCCTTCAACGCTCTCAACACGCACAGTTCCGTGATGCATCAGCACAATGCTCTTTGTAATGGCCAGACCCAGTCCGCTGCCTCCGGTCTGCCTCGATCTCATCTTATCGACCCTGTAAAATCTGTCAAAAATGTTCTCCAGCTCAGTCTGTGGAATGCCTATACCGGTATCGCTTATCCTGATAATAAAGAATTTGTGGTCAGAATTTAGGAATACCTTTACGCTGCCCTTCTCTTTGTTGTATTTAATGGCATTCTCGATCACATTCGACAGAGCAAGATTGAGCTTGACTTCATCCACTTCGGCATCAACTTCCCTGTAGCTCTCAAATATCAGCTCGACATTGGCGGCCGCCGCGATCGGTGTCAGACGCTTGAGCAGCAGTTCCAACAGCTCGTTGATACTAACCAGCGCCACATGCATGTCGCCGGTTTTGCGGTCAAGCTTCGAAAGCGCAAGCAGGTCGTTAATAATGGCACTCTCACGGTCTATCTCGGTATTGATATCCTGCATGAATTCCCTGTACAGCTCAACGGGGGCATCCGGCTGGGAGATCAGCGAATCCGACAGTACTTTGATTGATGTGATCGGGGTTTTGAGCTCATGGGAAACATTTGAGACAAATTCCTGGCGCGAATCCTCAAGTTTCTCGATCCTTCCAAGCAGATCGTTAATGGAGTCCGCTATCTTCATGAACTCGCTGTATCCGCCCAGATCGATCTTTGTTCCTGTCGCACCCTCGGATACGTTATCCAGCGTTTGTGATATGGATTTCAGAGGCTTAACGAATCTGTCGGCACCGAAATTACCGATTACGATCCCTGTTATCAACGCTATGATGCTCAATATGACAGCAATAGTGATATAATCGTCAGCCATTGCGCTGCAGTCTTCGATCGAATAATTGACGATAATGACGCCGAGGACTTTTCTTTTCTGGCTCTGAGTGTTCCCGGTTTCCGTAGTTGTATCATCTTCAAAGATCGGGGAAACTCTTTCGTTCATTTTCCTTCTTGGATCATCTGTAGTCGAAGACGTGCCCCGCAGGGCATTGATCGCTTCTGTAGAAATGATGTATTTATCATACTCAAGACTGTATGAATCGTAGATCACGACCAGGTTGGCATCTGTTACCGTTACCCTTCCGTGATAGTATGCCGCGGCAAATTCCAGCTCTCTTGTAATATCGGGCTGCTGCGTGGGTGAAACTGTATAAACGTTACGGGCGATACGGTCGGACAGCTTGGAAATGCTGTCCTTGACAGCAGCAGTCCTGGTGGATACTGCGCTCTGTCTGATAAATATTGCCGAACTTAAGAAAAAAAGTGCACAAACAATACATCCGGCAATCACCACAAGAAGGACGACCCTGAACCGCATGCTGTGAAAGAAGCCGGAAGCTCCCTTATGCGCACCTTTTCCCATCTTTTTAAAACCTTTCCTTGACCGTCAGTGTTTGAAATAATAACCGATACCCCACTTGGTATGAACATATTCGGGGCTTCCGGGGATCTTCTCGATCTTCTCGCGCAGTCTTCTGACGTGCACATCGACCGTACGCAGATCTCCTGCAGAATCGCTGTCCCAAACGGCTTTCAGAAGCTCTTCCCTGCTGTACACCCTCTCAGGCTCACGTGACAGGAACTCAAGCAGATCAAATTCACGTGCGGTAAGGTTAACATCCTCCCCTTTGATCTTCACACTGCGCCTTACGGTATCGATGGTCATATCACCGAATACCGAGGTCGATCCGGATCTTTCGGAAACATCCTTCTTCGTATTTCTTCTGAAAATAGCCTTGATCCTTGCCTTAACCTCAAGAATGTTAAACGGCTTGGTAATATAATCATCCGCACCGTACTCAAGTCCCATTATCTTGTCGATATCTTCGGAACGTGCGGTCAGCATGATGACCGGAACATCGGAATTTTCCCTGATCCTCTGGCATACTTCGTAGCCGGTGAGTTCCGGAAGCATCACATCAAGCAGTATAAGGTCGTACGCGGTACTCTCTGCCATCTGAACCGCAGTAAGTCCGTCATATGCGCACTCAACTTCGTACCCTTCCTGCTCAAGGCTGAACTTCAGTCCTTTTACGATCAGCTTCTCATCATCAACAACAAGTATTTTTCTTGCCATCTTCTAATATCCTCCGCACACAATTCTTTCCTTTATCTTGTTGAAAGTGCCCTCTTTTATCCCAGGAACCAGCATCAGATCTTCGGGTTCGGCAAAGCTTCCGTTCTCATTTCTGTAGTTGATGATCGCTTCCGCCTTCACCGCTCCGATTCCCGGTAATGTCATAAGCAGGTCTGCGTCTGCAGTATTGATATCAACAGTCTCGCCGTCTACTGTCGTTACAGCCGTCTCCTGTTGAGTTTCGGATACAGCTGTTCCTACCTCCCCTGCTTGGTTTCCGGCAAATTCAGTCCCGTAAGCATCTACTCCCGGCTGAATTTCAGTTAATGCTTTCCCTTGCGTCCCTGCTTCTTGTTCTGATGCATAGTCCCTGCTGACTCCGATAGTGACCGGCTTTTTCCCAGCATCAGGCATAGCCACATAGACGATCCCGGCCGCAACAAAAAGGACCGCAGCTGTAATTTTGCAGATACTGCTTCTTAAATCCATACACACTCCTATATTATAATATAATCATTCTTATTTGCAAGCAATAGAATTAATCTGTACTTGCATGTTTGTGCTTTAAAGTGATAGAATAGATGAACAAACCGATCAATGAAATATACAACAATCTTTTTTTTGAGGTGATCCCATGACAATAAAAGAAAAAACAGCACTGATGAAAGAAGTCAGCCCTACATTGGCCAATTCTTCCGAAGAGCTCAGAAATGCAGCTTTAAAGGCGATCGCAAAGGCACTGAGGGACAACAGCGAGGCTGTTTTTGCAGCCAACCGTGTCGATCTCGACAATTCAAAAGCCAATGGCCTTCCCGCACCGG
>JAGCZE010000495.1 GCA_017960415.1 Lachnospiraceae bacterium | reverse complement strand
CGGAAATGCAAGCTTTTTATAGAAAATGTTGGTATTTCTTTGCACTTCCATTATACCATATATAGCGCTGAAAAGCTGTATTTATCAGCATTTTTTAAGTTTTTTTCTGCGAAAAGCAGACACTTATTAACCCCTGCAGTTGACTAGCGATTCCAGGATCGATACATAACTGTCATGGAAAGCTGTTATATTATCCTCGTCATAGATTTCCTTTACATATTCAAGCTCTGCATCAAATCCGCCGTCACCATACTCATTCTCCAGAAGTTCAAGTTCAAGACGGGCGCTGGCTGCAGCATAAGGATCCTCAAGTTCCAGTAATTCCGCTGACAGCTCATCCAGCTCATCTGCATTGATCCCAAGCTGCAGGTTAACTTCCATAGGATCTGTATTGAAGGCCGAATCAAATCCCATGAAATAATCATAGGACGAATGGGCAATGCCTTCACCGATCTGACGCTTTACGTCCTGCAGGATATCTCTCATATTCTCAAAATCTTCTAAGTTAACTCCCACCGGAAGATTTTTTATAAGAAGTCCTACCGCATGTTCAGATTCAGGTGAGAGCCTGTCATTGAATATCCAGTTACACATTACCTTATCAGCGTTTTCATGCCGCGCTAAGGCAATAAGGGCACTTGTTACAGCCATACAGGAATGAGTGACACCCCAGTAATCCTCAGCTTTTTTAACCTGCTCCGCATCAAATTGAAGCCGCTTTATCCGCCCGGCGGCAGAATTATTATTGGACTTGTGATCGGGTGTCGGGATTATCTTATACTCCACGGCGTCCTTACCGTATTGTCCTTCAAAATATTTCTTATCCGCTTCGCATGTTCCATCTTCTTTTGCCTTATCCGCATTATCAAGAAGCAGGAAATAATAATCCTTTTTGAGCTCTCTTCCAAAATAAGCGTCAGTGATATCCTGCAGAAGAACGCCTATTGAACCCCCGTCCATAAGGAGGTGATGTACATCAAAAAACAGATATGCATTGTCGGCAGTTCTGAATATCCTTGTTCTGAAAAGACAGGACTTAAGTATTTTCCCGAAAGGTTTTACAAGGGTCTTCCTAAGCTCCCCGATATCCTCCTCGGTCACATCTTCTACCCTGATGTCAGGCATAATGTTTTCATCATACCTCTGCTGAAGATCTGAATTCTCATTGTATTCAAATACCACGCAAAGCCCCGGGTGATTCTTTATAGCTGTCTTTACAGCCCTGCAAAGCCTTTCCGCATCTATACCTCTGTCAAATCTTGCAAGGAAGTGCATATTGCTCCACATGGAAGAACCGGGCTTAAAGAGCTGGTAATCGATCATCTTTATCTGCATCGGAGTAAGGGCATGCGGCCTTCTTCTCGATCCGGATTCCCGTTCATCGGGATTTCCTTGTAAGATCCTTTTTTCTACGGCTTTTGCTATTTCCTTCGGATTTCTCTTCTGAAATACATCTGCAGCGGTAAGTCCTTCTATGGCAGCATCTGAAAGCACCGCCATAGCCGTCAGCGAATCCCCGCCAAGTTCAAAGAAATCATCTGCTGTCCCCACAGAACCCTTTTCCAGAGAAAGAGCCCCGGCAAAAGCATCACACAGCCTTCTCTCGATCTCATTTTCAGGTGCTGCATATTCTGCCTTCAGCTCAGAAATATCCGGCACGGGCAATGCCTTCCTGTCGATCTTTCCATTTACTGTAAGAGGCATTTCTTCGATCCTGCGGATGATCTGCGGAACCATATACCCGGGGAGTTTTTCTTTTATGAATCCCCGGTAAACATCCCATTCGGGTTCTGCTTCTGAAACAAAGTATCCTGCAAGAAACTCGGTTTTCCCATTTTTTACGACTTTCACGGCACTTGCCTTTATACCCTCAAATTCGGTCATAACCCTCTCTATTTCATCAAGCTCGATTCTGAATCCGCGAAGCTTGATCTGGTTATCTATTCGCCCGAATATACGGATCCTGCCATCTGCCGTCCAGGAACAGAGATCCCCGCTGTGATAAGCCTTCATTCCATTGTACTCAAAGAACGCTGCGGCGGTCTTTTCCGGAAGTCCCACATAGCCTCTTCCTACCTGCTTTCCGGCTATTATCAGTTCGCCTCTTATACCTGCAGGGAGTTCGTTGCCAAATCTGTCAAAAATATAAAAAGCAGTATTGGCCATCGGCTCTCCGATAGTAACGACCCCGGAACCGTCCACAATATCAGCTGAGCATCCCATTGTACATTCTGTAGGACCGTAAACATTAAGGATAACGCTGTCATCCCTGATGCTTCGCAGAGCCTCATACAGAGAAGAAGGAAATGCCTCCGCGCCAATATCAAAGAATGTAATATTCCTTAATGCCTCCCTTGAAGCCGGTATGGAAAGCAGGCTCGATAAATATGTGGGCGTACATGTAATACCGTTAACATCATTTTCTATGATGAGCCTTGCCAGAAGATCCGGGTCATGTATCTCTTCTTCTGTGGCTATAACAACCGTATTACCGTTACAGAGCGGTACAAATTCCTCTACCACCGATACGTCAAAGGAGAAGGATGCCAGCGCCAGGCTGATCCGTCCTTCACCGGCATAATGCATGATCTCAACCGATCTCTGATTTCTGTTAACATAGTTGGCTATGTTCGAATGCTCGATCATAACACCCTTTGGTCTTCCTGTAGACCCCGAAGTATAGATACAGTATGCCAGGTCTGTTTCAGATGAAGGTGCTGTCCGGATGTTCATAAATCTTTCATCCGGTTTTATGCAGTTTTGATCGGGGACTCCAAAGATCTCTTCGAGCGTGATCAGCTCATAATCCCTGCTGCACAGATTTTTTCTGTTTTCTTTGATATCCCGGGTAGTTATGAGCAGGGGAATATCCGCATCCTGCATACAAAAATCGATCCTTTCATCGGGATACTCAGGGATAAAAGGTACAAATGCGCCTCCGGCCTTCAATATTCCGTTTTCTGTCACATAAACCAGGATACTTCTGTCCAAAAGGACTCCCACAGGAACATCTTTTCCGACATTCTTTTTATTTAGAAAATCTGCAAGCTGATTTGACAGAAGATCCAGCTCATAAAAGGTAAGGGTTTTTCCGGCGCAGATAACAGCCTTTTTCATAGGTGTCAGATGCGCATATTCCGATATCTGCCTGTGAACGGGAATAAAGTCAAAATCCACAGCTTTATTGTTAAAAGATGCGATCTGCTCCGTATCCTCGTCAGCCATCATCACTATATCGCCTATGTTTTCACAGGTAAGAAGCTGCCCGGCAATAAGGAAAAGGTGGTCCGCAAATCTCTTTATCCATTTTTCGGAGAATCGCTCGTTTCTGTACTCTATGGTCATATTATAGAAGCCGTTTGTCGCAAAGAGCTGAATCGACATGCAGCCTGTGACCATTCCCGTATGATAGTGCTCCATAAAATAGGAATCGCTCCTTAGCTTCTGTTTACCTGCAGCCATCCCCATATTATCGGTGAACATATCGCCCTGGAAAATAAGCTCTACATCCTCATTTACAGGACATGTTTTCAAAACCTCGTCAAAAGAGTAAATGTCATTACTCATATTGGCAAAGATCTGTTTTCCTATTCCCGAAAGAAAGGCTTTAACGTCAATATTCCCTGATACATCCCCGTAAACAGGAATTCTCTTTATAAGAGTTCCTATGGTATTCTCCATCTCCTTCAGGGATCTTCCGTTATATACAGTTGAGAAGGATACATGATCCGTGTATAAATATTTACTGAGAAGCAGCGCCATAGCACCCATGAAAAAGGCACTCTCGGAAAACCTGTTTTTATCACAAAACTCTTTGACGGTTTCAACCTTAAGCGTTCCGGGTTCATATCTGTAGTTTGTGCTGATACCGGGCGTCAACGGATTGTTAAGGTCACCCGTAAGAGCATCCATGCTGTCCATTTTTGAAAACAGATTTGCATAATACTCCCTTGCTCTTTCGTGTGCCCCATTTTCAATAAGCCGCTGCTCATACATGCCCGCCTGCTGGATCGTACAGTCTTCCCTTAACAGGCCGATACCTCCGAGAGTTCTGTTAAGATCTGATATGATAAGGCTTAATGAAGTTGCGTCAGTGGCAATAAGGTGACTCTTAAGTATCAGATAGCAGCACTCTTTTGTTTTATATACGGCAAAGTTAAACAGAAGGTTGTCCAGCACCTTAACAACCGGCATATAACTGCTGATGAACTCTATCCTCTTGTCCTTCTCTCCTTCAAAAACCGGCACCTCTGTCACGGCATCAGGAACCAAAGTCATGTAAGGAAGTTCATTTTCTCTGCACCTTATGTGATATTTTAATGCCGGGTGGGCTTCAAACAAAGTATTGACCGCAGCGATCAGCATATTCTCATCAACGTCCGGATCAGCCTCCATCATATACTGAACCGTATAGGTCTCTTTGCTTCCGCCGGTGATCCCCTCAAGGTAAATACCAAGCTGGGTCTTGGTGAGGGGATACTCATCCCGGTCCAGTGGCGGTATATCTGTGGCATTATCTTTATTTTCAATAAATCCTGAAAGCATTCTGGGCGTAGGATTTGAAAATACATCTCCATAGGACACCGTGTATCCTTCATCACCCAGAACGGATATCAGGCTTGATACCGACAGTGAGGTCCCGCCATAGTCAAAGAAATCCCCTGTGACACTGAAGCGTTCGCTCCCCAGTACCTGCGCAAAAGCCTCACATACAGTCTTTTCAAGCTCGGTATCAGGCTCCTCGTAATCCGCGCCTTCAAAAGCAAGCTCCATCTCCATCAGCTTTATACGGTCCAGCTTCCCGTTCCGGTTCAGGGGCATTTCATCAAGCCTTACAAAAACACCGGGTACCATATAAGCAGGCAGTTTTTCCTTAAGAAATGATGCTGCTTCCCTGTTTTTTATATCACAGTCAGCGGTATAAAAAGCCGCAAGGAAGTCTTCCTTCCCGTTGTTTCTCAGGATAACTTTGCAATCCCTTATGCCGTCAAACTGTCTTATAAGGGTTTCGATCTCACCCAGCTCTACTCTCTGGCCGTGATACTTGACCATATCATCGTTTCTGCCTACAATACGGTATTCCCCGGTCCTGTCCCTGTTGACCACATCTCCGGTTCTGAAATATCTTTTCCCATTGATATCGACAAATGATGATCTGTTACGTTCTTCAAGCTTCTGATATCCCATTGTAACGACGTTGCCGCTTATAAGGAGTTCTCCGTTCTCATCACTTGAAGCCGGCTCCCCGTTTTCTTTAAGTACAACAGCTTCCACAATGGGACTGAAACAGCCTATACTGTCGCTCCGGTCTTCAGCGGTTATCAGTCTGCCAGCGATACCTGAGTTGGTTTCCGTAAGTCCGTAGGCATTAATAACATGAAGCCCGGGATTAAGGTTGAACAAAGGATCAAGGATAACCGGATCAAGCTTTTCTCCCACTGAAATTACCACGTCCAGTATTGCAAAAGCCGGTTTTGCAGCCTTTATCGAAAGAAGGTTTTTTATAAATGACGGCGTAGCAAAAAGGCCCTGAACTTCGTACTCAAGCATCGTATCCGCAAGGGCCGACATATCCCTGAACAGCTTTTCCCCAGCAAATACTATCGAGCCGCCGTTACATAACACCCCGTAATCATACATGGATGCTATGAAAGAGATCTGCGTGACTGCAAGGCAGACCGGTGTTGTAAAATATTCATACAACGCCACTTTGTCATCTGTAACGGTCACGGTCTCCGCATCGGCTCTGACAGTATTCTTTACCCCCTTGGGAACCCCTGTGGAGCCTGAGGTATAAAAAATGTGAGAGAGCCTGTCCATGCCGATCCCGGGAAGATCCACAGGATCTCCTTCGTATGACAGGATATCTTCCGCAAATAAGATTCTGAAACTTCCTTTGTCTATCCCCTGCTTTTGGTCCAAAATATCCCTTGTTGTGATCAAAACCGGGCTGTCCGCATTTTTCAGACAATACTCGATCCTCTCAACAGGATATTCATCCGTCATGGGAAGGTAGGCAAGACCGGCCCTTACAAGACCTATCTCCAAAGGAAACACATAAGATTTTCTGTCTAAAAGAAGTCCTATGGGAGTTCCTTCCTTAAGATCGGAACATATCGACATTATACTGTAAGCCGCCTTATCGGAGAGTTCATCCAGATTTCTGTATGTAAGTATCCTGTCAACGGCAATAACAGCTGTTTTATCCGGGTTCTCCCTTGCGATCTGTGCTATCATTTCAGGAACAGATTTCAGATTGTTTATATTTTTAGCCATTTCCGATCTCCTTTTTTTTACCCTAAAGTATTCTCCTTTTTATTTGCATGTTATATAATGAATGTACTGAAGACTTCATTTGAAGAAAGGCCGGTGATATAAAATTGAAGCAAAAAATCCAACTGTCGGATCATTTCACGATCTCCCGTCTTCTTTTATTTTCCCTGCCCAGCATCGGAATGCAGATCGTAGATAATACCTACCAGGTGGCAGACGGATATTTTATCTCTAATTACATTGGTGCTGATGCCTTCGGTGCAGAGAACCTGATCTTTCCGCCGATCATGATCATCATGAGCATCGGTCTCATGTTCGGCAGCGGTTCAAGCGCATTTCTCGCCAAAGAACTCGGTGAAGGACACAAAGAGAAAGCCAATCAGCTTTTCTCCTTCCTGATCATCGTTCTTGGGGCTATCGGAATTGTCCTTTCAGCAGTCATGTTTTTCCTGATGCCATCCATTGCCCGCCTGACCGGCGTCTCAGAAGACCTTCTACCCTATTGTCTCGATTACAGCTATATACTTGCCCTGTTTATGCCCTTCCAGGTATTATCCATGGCCTTTCATCCGTTGCTCATCGCAGCAGAGCGCCCCGGTCTGGGTCTGACGGTTACGATCTCAAATGCAGTCGTAAATATACTGCTGGACTGGTTATTCGTTGCCGGCTTCCGGTGGGGAATGCGCGGTGCTGCCCTTGCTACGGGTTTAGCCTGGTGTGTCAGCGCCGTGATCCCTCTGGTTTTCTTTATGAAAAGGAGCAATAGTCTGCATTTTGTACGACCTTCCGCAAACTTAAAGGCTCTTATCGGCTCCATGTATAACGGCGTCTCGGAAATGGTCGATTCTGCCGCTTACGCTTTCGTAGCAGTAATCTTTAATCTGCAGCTTATCCGCTATCTCGGCAATGCCGGTGTTGAGGCTTATGCTGTCAGTGAATATGCATCAGGGTTCTTCAATGCGGTATTCTACGGCATCAGCATGACCATCATTCCGGTGGCGGGATATCATCTCGGAAAATCCAACAAGGAAGAACTCCACCATCTGTGGCATAAGGGAATGCTGCTGATGGCTTCCATCGGAGTTTGCATTACCGGATTGTGCCTTCTTGCGGCAGATGCCGTCGTGCGTTTTTTTGTAGGTTATGATGAAATTCTGACCGGCATATCTGTTCATGCGTTCAGACTCGTCTGCCTGTATTTCCTGCTGAACGGTATCACAGTCTATGCCGGTTCTTATTTCACAGGTGTCAACCAAGGTACTGCTTCTCTTGTCATCGCACTGGCAAGAGGACTTATAGGACCTCTGCTCTTTATCAGGCTGTTGCCCCTCCTTATCGGTGTCGATGGATTATGGATGACAAGTCTAAGCTCAGAAATATTGGCCGGCATTGTATCGTTAATATGCATCATATGGTGGTGGCGAAAAGGAGAGGACCGGCATCTTGGCGAATCATCAGATCCTCAGATCAGATAAAGAGCTGATCTCAGACCCTCTCGGGCTGTTTCTTCCCCTTATCGGCCTGTTTTTGCCCGTTACCGGCTGCATTTTTTTGAGGCCCATTGCCGGCCGCTTTCTGCTTTCGTGCTTCTTCGGCCGCTTTAAGCCTGTTTTCTTCCTCCTTAACCTGAGCAAGAGTTTTGGCATGCTTTACGCCCTCACCGGCTTTACCCATCTTCGCCGTCCTTGTTTCAAGTCCAAATGCGTGAAGAATGGTTCCGTCTTTGACCATGCCGATAAGATGCTCTGCGGATTCAAGCTTCTCAGCTTTGTCATTTGCGGTTTTCTCGTTGTGGATCTCATCAAACAAAGGCTTTAAGACTGCTCTGAAGCTCTTATCCCTGGCAAGTTTTTCGGTAAATTGTTCCAGCTTCATATTACCGGGTATCTTGCCTCCCCTTATCTCTACCAGTTGGAGTGCTACGGGACGGGCGACAGCCATATACAGCTCTTTATCGATCTTTCCAAGCTCGGTGATATTCTCATAGATCGCCTGCGGCATGCTCAGAAGCTGTGCTTCCTTTTCCTGTCCGCTAACTTCCATCCTCCGTTCATTATCCGTTTTACCGAGCCCTGAAACGATGTCATCATAAAATTCCTTATGATGCCTGCTTTCGGCGATTTCCTTCAGTTTCTTTTCTCTTTCCTTAAGTTCTTCGGGATCTGCCTCCTGCAGCATGTCATCCTGATCGATCGTATTCTCAATATCCTCAGGGTTCAGCACGCCTAACGGAAGATCAGCTTTTCCGCGAAGCTCCATAGCTTCAAACTTTATTGCGTTTCTCCATGACTCACGCCATTCCTCGTTGCTCAGATCGCCTCTGTCCAGGTTCGGATCACTGTCCAGCCGATATTTAATGTAGCTTTCAACATCCTTCAGATGGCCCTTCCACACATTTCCAAGGACATTACCGTTGATAACCTTCATGTCCTCATACCTTTGCTGAGGATCATCGCTGATGATCTTAGGAAGCTCATTTGGATGACTGTACTCCGGTCTGCTCATCATATCTTTAAGCTGGTCATATCTCTCGATAAGATATGACTCGGTTATCTGTTTGGCATTGTATTCATCGATCAGATCCTGCATTCTGGCTGCAGCTACCCTTGCATCACACCATAGGATTAACATATCTGTTTCTCTTCTTCGTTGCCTTGCCGTACTGTATCGCCTTTACGGGGCATCTGTTTATACAGGCGCTGCACTTACAACACTTCTTGAGGGTCCAGACAGGCTTTTTGTCCTGCATCCGGATGATCTGCATCGGACAGTTGCGCTCGCACTGCCCGCAACCGATACAGCTTTCCCCGGCGTAAAACTTCTCTGTGCCAGAGCAGAGATCGTATCCGAGCCCCATCAGTGATGAGATAAGCGTATTATTGCCGATTGCGGTTGTTTTCTTATCCCCGATATCCTTTTTGATCCCTTCCAGCACCTTTGCAGCATCCCTGATCCTGCCTTCGGCCTTCTCGGGACCCGGTATCTGATAAAAAAGCATTGAATTATCAGGCATCAGAAGCTCCTTGAAATATGAAAGCGTAATGTCCTTTTTTGCCAGTATCTTTTTCAATACCGCCGATGCCTGCGCCGTACCGCCTCCGCAGGTCATTATGCCAAACACATAGCCGGCATTCCTTATTTCCGCTTTCTCAAGAAATTCCCTGACGATCGAAGGAACAGTATAAAAATACACGGGAAATACGAGTCCGAGTCTTTCGCCATTCTCCAATCCGATGGTATAGTTCTGTTGTCTGATCAGCTCTGCCAGCGAAACAAGTCTTTCATTCTCTTCAAGCAGATATTCTGCCGCATATAGCGAATTTCCGGTTCCCGAAAAATAAATGATCATAGGTTACCTCCATACATTCAAACATTCGGTGGGGTTTCACACCCCTTTCGATAAAGATCTTGCACAAGTATTGGTTAACAAGGTATTTTAAATTCTTATAGTGATAAGGGAACAATTATATGACCGAGTCTAGAAAGATACAAACCAAATACGTCTGTTACATACGCTATTTTACATTGAAACGGTCGAAATATCAAGTTTTTTCGATGCACCGCTTACCGGTTACTGTCAAGTAACCACCCGGGTAAATGTTATGGAATTACGGCCGTTTTTCTGTTATAATCAAAATAATATCTGACAATATTAATTCTCTTGGAGGTATCGCATATGAACACGGGAAGAAATGATATGACTGCAAAGATGTCTGTACTGGTCGTTATAACAGCTCTGTTGATCTGCCTTTTCAGTCCGTTTACGGCAAATGCCGCAGAACTCTCCTTCGCAGATGAAGGCTATACCCTGAAGCAGGTTCTTGTTCTGTCAAGACACAATATCAGGGCTCCGCTGTCGACAAAAGGCTCGGTCCTTGAGCAGGTTACGCCCAATACCTGGTATAAATGGTCATCAAACGCAAGCGAACTGTCTTTAAGGGGCGGAGTTCTTGAGACCGAAATGGGTCAGTATTTCAGAAAATGGATGGAATCCGAGGGCCTGATACCCGAAAACTACAGACCACAGGCAGGTGAAGTACGGATATACTCGAATTCCAAACAAAGGACCATAGCGACCGCAAAATATTTTACCGCAGGCTTTGCTCCGACCGCAAATATCGATGTCGAATATCACATGGATTTCGATCTGATGGATCCTGTCTTTACTCCCGCACTCAATTTTACAGGTACGGCATACACAAAAGCAGCAACAAAAGAGGTCTTCAATCTTTGGGGTGACCGGATCAAGGCCTTGAGCGACAATTATGAGCTTCTGGCAGATGTTATCGACATGGACCGGTCGGGATCGTATAAGGACTATGATTTTTCGCAGGAGAACGAACTGGTCCTCAATATTGGCAGCGAGCCTGCCGTAAAAGGCCCTCTCCGCCTCGGAACGCAGATAAGCGATGCGCTCGTTCTTCAGTATTACGAAGAAAGTGATCCTGTGAAAGCGGCATTCGGCAAAGAACTGACATTTGAGCAGTGGCAGGATATTTCCGAGATCAAGGAAACCTACGGCGAGGTTCTGTTCGGATCGCCCATGATCTCGGTAAATGTCGCCAATCCGCTGATCAAAGAGATGTATTCCGAGATCTGCACTGAGGGACGTATTTTCACTTTCCTGTGCGGCCACGATTCCAATATCGTAAGTGTGCTCGGTGCGCTTAAAGCCGACGAATACAAACTGCCCGGTGCTATCGAGTCATCCGTTCCGATAGGAAGCAAGCTTGTATTTTCAAAATGGGAAACTAAAAAAGGCAACCTGTACTGGTCTGTCGATCTTGTCTACCAATCAACGGAACAGCTGCGGAACCAGCCGCTTCTTGACCTTGAAAACTCCCCCGGGGTATGTCATCTTGAGTTTAGCGGCATCAAGCAGAATAAAGACGGATTATATAAAGATAAAGACATAAAGAAGCTGTTTAAGAAGACAATCAAGGAAT
>JAGCZE010000494.1 GCA_017960415.1 Lachnospiraceae bacterium | reverse complement strand
CCTTCACGGAAAGTCGCGGATCTACTCGAACGCTATAATGTTAACACCCGCGTCAGTGTCATCCCCACGGGAATAGACCTGCACGCGTTCTCCGCTTCAATGCCTTCCCCGAACGAAACCGGCCTCAAGCTGGTCTTCGTCGGAAGACTGGCCAAAGAAAAGAACATCGAAGAGCTGCTCCGTATGACTGCTGCCTGCGCGGATCTTCCGATCGAACTGATCATTGTAGGTGACGGTCCCGAAGGCCCGGCGCTGCGGAAACTCTGCGAAGAACTGGGCCTCGCAAACACAGTCACATTTACGGGAATGATCCCGCCAGA
Organism: Lachnospiraceae bacterium; assembly: GCA_017960415.1. The sequence continues at coordinate 3,484 of JAGCZE010000494.1, read as the reverse complement.
AAAGGTAAATCTCTGGTACCGCAAAGGAGATGTCTTCGTAAATGCCTCCAACAGCGAAACCCAGGGTCTTACCTACATCGAAGCCATGGCTTCGGGACTTCCGATGCTGTGTAAAAAAGATTCCTGCCTCGATGGGATCGTTATGGATAAGTATAACGGCTGGCAGTACGAAAATGCCGGTGAATTCAGGACTCACCTGATGGAGCTTCTCGATGACAGGCATCTGAAAAACCGCCTTTCCGAAGGCTCCATAGCCGTATCCCGCCGTTTTTCCACGGAGTACTTCGCCGACAGTGCCGAAGAGCTGTATCTGCAGTGCATACAGGAAAAGGCCTGCAGAATGCGTTCCTCCGGCAATTCCGCAGCCGGGATCGGGGTCATTCCGATAAATTAATCAATTCTTAAACAATTCGATGCTTTTTTCTTAATCTCCGTAGTGTTACACTTATTTACAGTAAACGACACCAAGTCGTTTACTATAAAGCTGACACATTACCCCGGAGGTTTTGCATGTATAACATTTTGATCTGCGATGATGAGAAGGATATAGTAAATGCCCTGAAGCTGTACCTGACGGATCCGGAATACCGCTTTTACGAGGCATTTAACGGCGAGGAGGCCGTGGATATCGTCTCAAAGGAACATATTGACCTTGTGCTGATGGACATAATGATGCCGAAGGTCGACGGGATCATGGCAATGTCTATGATACGCAGGATAACCAATATCCCGGTGATCCTTCTGACCGCAAAAAGCGAGGATACCGACATCATACTCGGTCTCAACGTCGGAGCTGACGACTACATCACCAAGCCGTTCAATCCTATGGAAGTAAGCGCCAGAGTGCGTTCCCAGCTTCGCAGATACTTTTACCTCGGTGCCGGAAAGCCCGCAGACAAAGCAGATCAAAACGACAACGACCAAATGCTCACAGTCGGCGGCATAGAGCTTGACGACCGCTCGAAGACAGTACGCGTGGACGGTGAAGAAGTAAGTCTTACTCCTAAAGAATTCGATATCCTGAAGCTTTTTATGTCCGAGCCCGGCAAGGTGTTCTCCCCCAAAGAGATATACTCGCAGGTATGGAACGAAGCTCCGATCGGAAATGAAGGCACTGTGGCCGTTCATATCCGTCATTTACGTGAAAAAACAGAGATAAACCCCGCCGAACCCCGCTATATCAAGGTTGTTTTCGGACAGGGATATATAATGCAGAAACAGTGATAAGATAAGGAGGTTGAAAATGAAAGGATTCTTCAGAACCGTCGCAGGAAAGACGATACTTTTCATTTTATGCTTAATATCCTTTTTAACCGTCGGAGCATGCATCTTCGGAGCGATTGCCTCATATGAACTGGATTTCTACTACAAGAGCGAGGAATCGGTATATGAGGAATTCAACAGGAGCATGGCTTTAGACGACTGGCTCGCTCTTTACAACAGTGAGGATTATGAGACCGACGGAGGGATCAAGATCTATAGCGAAGGTACCGGCAATATCATTTTCGAAGTGTACGGTGAAAACGGGAAAATTACCGAGAAGAGCAGCAACGCTTATACAAATGACCGTATGGATCATTCGTTTGATTATGATATCGAGCTTTGTCAATACCTTAACAGCTACCGCATAAAAAGCTTCCGTACCGGCGGACGCACCTATCATTATACGAATTATTCACCCGAAGAGACCACCGGCGTGCATCTGAAAATATCCTTCCTAAGCGGGATGCCGGTAACGGATATCTACGGTCTAAATTACCGGCTGTTCCATATCGGTTACGCGTTGAAGTACTGGGTATTCGCCATCGGTATCGTCGCCGGTCTCATCGGTATCGCCTGCTTCATTGGCCTGATGTGCGTATCAGCAAGAAGACCTCAGGATGACGGGCTGTACCCCGGTCCGCTCAATAAGATTCCATTTGATATAGTACTGGCTGTTACAGGTTTTTTGGTTATCATGACATTCGCAATGATAGACGATATCGCTGACGGTCGCTCCTATTTTGTGACGAGCCTGACAAGAGGCGGTGCATTAGGCATAGTACTGATCCTGACAGGCATCGGAGCTGTGATGGCCATGATCCTCGGGATGTTCATGGGCATAGCGGCCAGAGTCAAGCAGCAGACATTGCTGAAAAATACTGTTATCTATCGTTTGCTCGTTCTTCTGGGACGCTTTTTCAAAGGCGTTGCGGGTATATTCGTAAAGATCCCTCTGGTATGGAAAACGGTTCTGATCACAATATCACTGCTGTTCATGGATATAATCTTAATTTTGGGTTTCAGGCGTGATTCCGATATGCTGGGGTTCTGGTTTATTGTGAGCAGGCTCTTTACGATCGCGGCAGTCACATTTCTCGCGCTCAGGCTCAGATCCCTGCAGCACGGAGCCGAAGCCTTGGCCTCCGGTGACTTGAACTACAGAACCGATACCAAAGGACTGTTCCTTGATCTGAAGACCCATGCCGAAAACCTGAACCGCATTTCCGACGGCATGAATACCGCCGTAGAGCAACGTCTCAAGAGCGAGCGCATGAAGACCGAGCTGATCACCAATGTTTCGCACGATATCAAAACGCCTCTGACTTCGATAATCAACTATGTGGGTCTGATAGCCAAGGAGGACTGCGACAACAAGAAGCATGCAGAATACAGCGAAGTACTGATCCGCCAGTCCAACAGGCTCAAAAAACTCATAGAAGACCTTGTGGAAGCCTCCAAAGCCTCAACCGGCAATCTTGACGTCCAGCTTGCTCCCTGCGATGCGCAGGTATTCTTAACACAGGCATCCGGCGAATATGAGGAGAAGCTCAAGGCCTCGGATCTGACTCTCATTGTCAAGCAGCCTGAAGAAAAACTCACGATCATGGCCGATGGGCGACGCATGTGGCGTATTTTCGACAATCTCATGAATAATATCTGCAAGTATTCCCTGCCCGGAACCAGAGTTTATCTGACCCTCGAGCGCAACGGAAACATGGCGCAGTTCCAGTTCAAGAATACTTCCAGGGAAGTACTCGATATTTCCGAAGAAGAGCTGATGGAACGTTTCGTCCGCGGCGATTCCTCACGTAATACCGAAGGAAACGGTCTCGGTCTTTCAATCGCCAAGAGCATGGCCCAGCTCCAGAACGGCCTGCTCCGGATCGAAACCGACGGTGATCTGTTTAAGGCAATCTTAAGCTTCCCGATCGCAAATAACTTTTGATTCATACAAAACGGAGCCACCCTCGGGCAGCTCCGTTTCTTTTTTTATTTTACTTTACCGTTACTATAATCTTCTTTGCGTATCCGTTCTTTGCGTATACGTAAATGTAGCAGGTACCCTTTCCGACCGCTGTTATCTTGCCGTCTGAAGATACCTTTGCGACACTCTTGTCGGATGACAGGTATCTGAACTTGGCTGCATGCTTCTCGGAAAGCAGCTTCTTCGTATCGTCGACAAGAATAGCCTCAGCCAGGATATTCACGCTCCTGCCCTTCT
>JAGCZE010000493.1 GCA_017960415.1 Lachnospiraceae bacterium | reverse complement strand
GATCCGCGGAATACCGGATCGTAAATACCATGCCCGGCATCATCGTTGCCCTGCTCCTGATATTGTGTTACAACGGGACAAAAGGCAGACAATTGCCGAAGGCATTCTACTATCTGTTCTATCCGGTACATCTGACCGGACTGTTTATAGTTATGAAAATACTGAATTTGTATTAAAACGTCTATATTGCTTTCGATTGTGAATGTGGAGGCGGGGACGAATAGGACAAAATAAGACAGATCTGTTTGTGGGGGGTCAAGGAATGCTGTCAAAGATAAAGCATAATATCATTGAATTCTATATTAACGAAAATGAGCTTGATATCAGGATGTTTAAACTGCTCGGAACAGGCGGTATCCTGGTAAGCCTCGCCGGCGGAATACAGGACATTTTCACTTCCTCGGACTATATGGGGTCCCTCATCAATCTGCTTGCGGCGCTTGCCAGTGTGCTGCTGATGTGGTATGTGCATACTTCGAGGAAGTATCTGATCGGTTACCTGATCACTTCGGTAGTCGTTTTTATGTTCCTGTTTGCGTGGCTGTTTATGGAAACAGGTGCCATGAACGGTTCTATCCCGTATTTCTTTACTTTCGGCATGGTATTCACGCTTCTGATGTATAAGGGCGCCATGATGTATATCATGGAGGGCATACAGATAGTGTTCTATGTCGGCGTATGCTGGTTTTCATACAAGTATCCCGAATATGTGACACCCTTTGAATCGGCAGACAAACAATTCTATGATCAGCTTGCCGGAATACTCTTCGCGGCGGTCGGTATAGGTCTGATATTTCTGATGTATATCAGCGAATACCGCAAACAGCAGAAGATCGCCGAGGAATCGAGCAAGGCCAAGAGCATCCTGCTCGCAAATATCAGTCATGAGATCAGAACACCCATCAATATGCTCCTCGGCATGAATGAGATGATCATGCGCGAATCGGAGAACACCCAGATCAACGAATATGCCCAGAATGTCGAGAATGCCGGACGGCAGCTTCTGTTCATGGTCAATCAGTTCCTTGACCTGTCCAAGATCGACATGGGCAAAGAAGTCCTGTTTGAGGAGAATTTCAGTCTTCGGAAAATGGTTCGCAGCCTTGGTGCTTTCTTTGCAAAGGAGGCTGAAAGAAAAGGCATCGAGTTCGTAATGGATATCGACAAGAAACTGCCGGAATTCTTCTACGGCGATACGCAGAAGCTTTCCCAGATCATGTCGAATCTTCTGACTAACGCAGTAAAATATACCTCGAAAGGTACGATCGTTTTTTCTGTGCAGAAGCTGAGACCGAGCACTGATGAGGTCAAAAAGAATAAGGACGTTGCGGAAACCTGTCTGATACACTTTGAGGTATCTGATACCGGAAGCGGTATCTCACCCGAGGATCAGAAGAAGATATTTGAAAGCTTTGAGAGGGCGGACATCATCAGAAACCGCAATATTGAAGGCACCGGGCTGGGTCTTGCGATTTCCAACAAGCTCGCCAATCTTATGGGAACCGAGATCAAGGTAAAGAGCAAGTACGGGACCGGCAGCGTGTTCTGGTTCGATATCGCCCTGAAACCGAGCCGGGAAGGCGATAAATACGCTGAAACCAACGGCTTCTTCATTGCTCCCGAAGCCAGGATCCTGGTCGTGGATGACAATAACATGAACCTGATGGTGACCAAGTCTCTGCTGAAGAGAACACTGGTCAACACCGATCTTGCGGCCTCGGCAGCCGAGTGCTACGAGAAATATGAAAAAACGGACTATGATCTCGTTCTGATGGATTATATGATGCCCGAGATCGACGGTATCGAAGCAATGGAGCATCTGAGGGCGATGGATAATGCCAGGAACCGCCATATTCCGATCATCGTTCTTACAGCGGATGCCACACCGGAGAGGAAGATTCTGTTCAGGGAAAAGGGATTTGATGATTATCTTCTGAAGCCCATCGATACCGGGCTGCTCGAAAAGGCGCTGATAAAGCATCTTCCCGCTAAACTCGTGACAATAGTGAGCAACGAGGCACAGGCGGTATTGTCGACGGAGCAGAAGGAGACATTTACGGAACTCCTGAATAAATATGATATTTCATTTGACCTGGCCTTAAAGCATCTGAGCGGGGATATCCTTCAATTTGCGAGGGTGGCGGATTATTTTATTCAGAATACTGTCGACAGTATTGAGAAGATAAAGGCATACCTTGAAGAAGACGATTATGAAAATGCCGCTATCATGATACATTCCATCAAAGGAAATGCAGGCAATGTCGGAGGCGAGGATCTTTACTACTCGGCACGGCGGCTTGAGCGCAGGGCCAAGGATAAAGATTCGAAATATGTCATTTCCGCGCTTCCGCTGTTTATCATGAAATGGGAGAGGGTGACTGAAGGCCTGAAATGCTTCCTCGGGGAATTCGCAAAGATCAAGCCGGGCATTATGAACGATGAAAATGAACAGACAGGGTCTCTTTCCGAGAATGAACTGTGGGAGGCGCTCCTTGAGGCGGTAAGACTCGGCAACCAGACGCCGGCGCTGAAGCTTACGGATGATCTTGAAACGGTCATCGGAAAGAGCGGATTGATCGAAGACATAAGAGAATGTATCAAGAGTATTGAATTTGACAAAGCAGAGGAGATCATTAACAAACACATAACTGTTGGTTAGTTTCAAGAATGCATTTTCCGTGTTATAGTGTTTACAAGGAGCTAAGAATATAGCGGAAGAACTTTAGCTTTCACTATAAATACAGGAGTGGTTTTGCTTATGAGCGAGAGCAGGATCTTATGCGTGGATGATGACATCAGCATGCTGAATACGATCGAGGATATCCTGATCAATGCAGGATATGCTGTCAGCCTTGCCAAATCCGGCAAACAGGCGCTTGATCTGCTGAACAGGGGGATTGAGTACAGGCTGGTCCTTTTGGACGTGGATATGCCGAATATGGACGGCTATGAGACCTTTAAGGCGATCCGGGAGCTGGAGATTGCCAAGGATGTACCGATCATCTTCCTGACCGGGATGGATGACCCGGTTTTTGAGATCAAAGGCTGGGAATGCGGTGCGGTAGACTATATTACCAAACCGTTTATCAAAAGTGTTTTCCTCGCCCGTATCAAGAACAGGATCACGGTTCTTCAGTCTTATGATGTCAATGCCCTTGCGGAGTTTGAAAAATGCCTTTCGGAATTTGAGTTGAATGTGGCCAAATATATTGCCGACGGCCTTTCAAATCCCGAGATCGCAGAGCGGACACATTACTCGTACGGCTATATCAAACAGGTCGTTTCGAACATTCTTGACAAGGTGGATATGAAGAAGCGCTCCGATATCCGCAAATATCTGAAGGACGGAAGTCTTGCGGAATGATAGGCTTGTAAGGAAAGAGCAGACGGTTGCGGGGAGTGACAGGCTTGTAAGGAAAGAGCAGACATGGCTGCAGGGACCGGCAGGCTGCAGCAAAAGAGCAAACAGGGAGGAGTTTTGTATGAAAAGAGTAGTTTCATTTGTTATCGTCATATGTCTGGCATTGGGAATAACGGCATTTTCGATACCGGAACAGGCGGAAGCCTCAACATGGCAAACCCCAATAGGTACAGTAACGGTAACACATCTTGAAAGTGATTATTATAATGGGAAGTACCGTTTTAGGGTAAAGTTCGGCTATGATAAGTCTGATTATAAGGATGACCCGAAATGCGGGCTTTATATTACCAATATAAAACTTGTCAATTCCTCCGGAAAATCGGTTCTGACCTGGAATGGGATGAGGATCCTTACAAAGCAGGGCGGAACGTATACACAGGGCTTTTTGGTCGATTTCACGAAGCTTCCGAGTGACACATACAAGTTATGCTATACGGTAAATCCCGATTATTGCCTCAACAGTTCAAAGTCTTTCAGCATCAGTGTTAAGCATTCAGCCGGAAAAATATCCTACAATTCCAGCAAATATACATACAGTACCGACGGAACCAAATTGTTAAAGGTGGTCGTTGATGTAAAAATGCTCAAGGGATACACCACCAAATTTGAGGTTTATGATTCTTCCGGCAGGCAGATAGAGTCTTTGACCGGAAAGACAAAAATAAGCAGTAATGATACAACGTTCTGGTGGACTTGGAACATGAAGGATAAAAACGATCTGTTGATAAAAAAGGGCAGTTATACGGTCAAGATTTCATGCAACGGCAAGTCAATGACTAAAAAATTAACGCTTGATCCATACTGAAAGAGTAACGGAGGGGACTAACAATTATGAAAAAACAGATTGCGATATTTATGATAACGGTCTTTGTTCTTGCTCTGTCGGCATGTACTTCGGACAAGCCTCAGCCTGCCGAGCCCACTGCCGAGATAACGCAGCCTGCAGAGAACAAGACCGCGGACGAGACAACAAAACCTGCAGAAAACAAGCCGGCAGACGAAACAACAAGGCCTGCCGGGGACAGTACAACCGACAAACCTGCAGATGATAAGACTACCGATGACACCACACAGACAACCGACAATAAAGCTTCTGATGATGCCGGAGGTGAAAAGACCCAAGAGGACGCTCCTGCGGAAGATTCTGACGATAAGGACACCGCAAGGATACTGGACTATCTGAAAAGTATTCCCGAAGCCGGTGTGAGCGATTTTGATATCAACAATCCCGGTGATGAGATTGAACAGTATCTCGTAGGCGGATGGTTCCATGAGATCATCATGCTGAGGAACGACAGGATATTCGGATGGTTCGCGGTTGCGGATGATCTGAGCGCAGTGTGCAGGGTGGATGAAGAAAGCAGCACTTTGATAGCAGGTTCCCTTGAGAATACATTAAAGCGTACCCAGACCTACAGTGTATACAATGAAGAGGACGAACAGCTCTGTGAATTCGAGGAAGGCATAGTATCCGCCATCGTGGTGGACGGTGCGGAGCTGACAGCCGGAACGTCTTCGGAAGTAACCGTTGTTTCTCCTTGGGAAAGTTTGCTCGAGTCGATTTCGGTAGCTTCATCCAATCCGGAGGCAGTAGGGGTTAACGGAACCGAGATCACGGCTCTGGCGCCCGGAGAAGCCGTTCTTACGGTATCGTATGTCTACGGCGGATCGCCCAAGACAGACGAGATCCCCATTGAGGTGATCGAAGCAGATCCCGAAACGGAATATAGTGAAACCGAGTATATCGATGAGAGATATACAACATACCATGATTTTGTATCACAGCGAGCGGTACTTGAAATATGCCACGAGGATGATATTTACAGCGCGGATATCATCTGGGGCGACACTTATAATATAATTCATCATTGGAGTTACATTGCCACAGATGAGAATAACGGCAATCTTACCCTGAACGGCAGTTATTGTATTGAAACATATAATGACGACGGAACAGTTTCGAATGAGGTTGTCTCCGAAAATATAGGTGCAACCCTTACTTTGGGCGCCGACGGCTACTATTACTGGAATGATGAATATGAAGATGCCGGAAAAGAATGTATTTTTGAAAAGGTGTATTAAACCGGTATCATAACAATAATTAGGAGGATTACAAATGAAAACAAGGATTCAAAGCATCACAAAGTTATTGCTCGCAGCAGTATTATGCTGTGCAATGTTCTTCTCTCTGGTACCTGCGACTCAGGCCAGCGCAGCCAAAATGACCAACAAGAATGCGCAGAAGATACTCAAGAAGAAGGTTAAGAATACATTCTGCAAATATGCTTTTGTGGATATAGACAAGGATAAGATCGATGAAATGATCGTACTGAGCTTTAACGGTAAGTTTACCGAAAGCGGTGATGACGAGATAAAGAGCCTTACCGTTTACAAGGTTTCGGGTAAGAAGGCGAAGTCTGTCCTGAATTATTCGATAAACGGAGATCCCTATTTCCCGACGCTGTCATTTGATCTGTTCTATAACGATGCAAGTTATATTACCGTAAATGAAGAGCATGAGGGTTATGCGCACTACGTTACCTATCAGTTCAAATCAGGAAAATACAAAGAAGTCTCGAGGATTGTTGAATATATAGCAGAGACTGAGGTTGAGTACTACATCGGAAAGAAAGAGGTTTCCGAAGAAAAATACCTGGATTTCATGAAAGACATCATTGAAAATGAAGTAGAGCTCAAGTATCAGTCATGCTCTGCCAAGATCGCCAACGAATATGTTCATAAGATGCTGACGGCTTATTTTGAGCGTACCTATGCTGTTGAAGAAATTCCGATTGAGCATACAAGCCCTATATTCAGGGATTGGGACGAAGATGGTATCGATGAAGAGCTGGTCGTAAGAGTTGGACCGCAGAATGTTATTACCTATACGGCGATTCCGATGGAAGGAAATATTTGCGGATACTCGGTTGATGAAGTAGCCTTTACACTCAATGCCGGCGGTCCGTTCGACGAATATGATGATGACGGACCCAAACAGTAATGAGATAAAAAAGTGGTTGTCGTGCTAAATATTGCCCTGCCGCAGGTATATATTTAAAAACAATTTCGCCGTTTGTGCATATTGTTTTTAAATATATTCCTGCGGCAAGGCTGTTTTTTTAGCTCGACAGCTACTTTTTTCAGATGAACCGTATAGTATACTAGCTTAGCACTGTATATTTTCAGGTCTCATATTCCGATATGATCGCCTGGAGACGGTCAAACCGGTCATGGTAGATGACTTCCATCAATTCGTGCAGTGAGCGGAGGGCGCTGCACAGCTGGGCTCCGGTGATCAGGCCGGATTCATAGGCTTCGGCGGCTTCGTCGCAGTCAAGAACCTTGAAACGGCCGTTTTCGGACACTACAACGTCAAAGAGCAGGTCCTGGCAGGTGATGGAATCAGCTTCTTCATCAAAAAGATACTCGACGATGTCGCAGTACCAGTGAAGAACGTTTCCGTTATGATCGTAGATCTTGCTGATCTTCCAGCCTTCCTTGAAGAAATAGGCTGAAACACCGCCCGCGAAATCACTGCGTGCGTGGATCGCGTTCCAGCGTGTTATGAGCTTCTCATCATCGAGATGCAGGATCTCATCAGAGTCCAGACAGATCATTTCGTTGGGAATAAAACGACGACGGTAAATACGCAGATTATCACGATTCATAACAGCCTCCGCATTTCTTATTTTTCTTCCGCGACGCCGATCCTGATCAGTGCACGTTTCAGCTTTGCTTCGGCGAGCTTTTTGTCATTTTCGGAAATATCGGGCTTGGCGAGTCGTTCCTCGGCTACTGCCTTGGCATGTTTCGCGCGTTCAATGTCGATGTCTTCCTTAAATTCCCAGGTGGTGGCAAGCAGATGGCAGGCACCGTTCATAACGCTGAGCATACCGCCTATACAGGCAGCGGTTCGTCTGGTACCGTCTTCGAGCTGGACATATGCAGCGCCCATGCCGAGAGCGGTACAATAATTGCAATGCCCTGCAAGTATCGCAAGATCACCGGTGATGGAACGGCATTTGATGCGCTCAACCTGGCCCTGAAATTCCATACCGTCGGGGGTTGAAACTGTCAGTGGAAATAAATTCATATATTAACACCTCGCCGCTTTATTTTACTGGTTCTGGCTCTGTGCCTTCGCAAATACGTCATCTATCGTTCCGACGAGCAGGAATGCACTCTCGGGGATGTCATCGCACTGACCGTCAAGGATCATCCTGAAGCCGCGCAGGGTCTCCTTAAGAGGAACATATTTGCCGGGAAGACCGGTAAACTGCTCTGCAACAGAGAAGCTCTGGGACAGGAAACGCTGAACCTTACGTGCACGGTTAACGGTAAGCTTGTCCTCTTCGGACAACTCGTCCATACCCATGATCGCGATGATATCCTGCAGTTCCTTATAACGCTGGAGCACACGCTGTACGGCACGTGCAACCTCGTAATGCTCCTGACCTACGATCTCGGGAGTCAGGATACGGCTTGTGGAATCAAGCGGGTCAACAGCCGGATAAATACCCATGCTGGCGATATCACGGGAAAGAACCGTGGTAGCATCCAGGTGGGTGAAGGTTGTAGCGGGAGCAGGGTCAGTTAAGTCATCCGCAGGTACGTAAACGGCCTGGATCGAAGTGATCGAGCCCTTACGTGTCGATGTGATACGCTCCTGAAGAGTACCCATATCCGTAGCCAGTGTAGGCTGATAACCTACGGCTGAAGGCATACGTCCGAGCAGTGTTGAAACCTCGGAACCTGCCTGTGTGAAACGGAAGATATTATCGATGAAAAGAAGCACGTCCTGATTCTTTACATCACGGAAATACTCCGCCATCGTAAGTCCCGAAAGACCTACACGCATACGTGCTCCGGGCGGCTCGTTCATCTGACCGTAGACTAACGCAGTCTTGTCGATAACGCCGCTCTCCTTCATTTCGTTGTACATATCGTTACCCTCACGGGTACGTTCACCAACACCGGTGAAAACGGAGTATCCGCCGTGCTCTGTGTCTACGTTGTGGATAAGCTCCTGGATAAGTACTGTTTTACCAACGCCGGCACCGCCGAAGAGGCCGACCTTACCTCCCTTTGCGTAAGGGCAGATCAGGTCAACGACTTTGATACCGGTCTCAAGGATCTCGGTAGCTGAAGCCTGTTCTTCGTAAGAAGGTGCGGGTCTGTGGATCGACCAGCGTTCCTCAGTCTTCGGAGCGGGCTGATTGTC
>JAGCZE010000492.1 GCA_017960415.1 Lachnospiraceae bacterium | reverse complement strand
CAACCAGGGCGATAGAAAATGAAATGAATCCTAAAACCCTTCAGGAGATTTTAGGTCATAGTAATTTCAATATCACTATGAGTTTATATGGGCATTGCCTGACCGATACCAAAAAGCAGGCTATGGACAAAGTAATTATTGCTATATGATATGACGCAAAAGTGCTAAAATACAGGAATTGCGCACTATCGTTTTCACTATCATTTTCACTATCACTTGACCGAAAAAGAGGTAAAAAATGATGTGATTTGACGACACAAGACGAAATAAACGCAGGTTCGAAAAAGTGCTTGAAAGCCTTTTAGAATCTGCGTTTTCTGTTATCTGACAAAACAAGATGAAACAAGATAAAAAACAGAGCGGATAACGGGAGTCGAACCCGCCTCCTAAGCTTGGGAAGCTCATGTACTACCGATGTACTATATCCGCATGTAATGTATGAAATCCATGAGAAATATATTTCGTTCAGTTCATGGAGGTCATAATAATGATATTCAATCGATAAGGTTAAGATTTCGTTGCATAGCCGCACTTAATACGTGCGGCTATGTTTGTCAACGTTTATAGTATAGCATTTTCTTTGAAAAAAGCAAGTATTTTGTCAAAATGCATTCCGTGTGAGGCTTTAATAAGGATGTTGTCGCCTTTTTTGAAAGGGATGGTTTTGTAAAACTCAAAGAACGCATCAAGTGTTTTGAAATACATGGCTTTGGGTGTGGCATCCAGGGTTGTTTTCTTGCCGGATGTCTTTGACAAGGAAGGCAGTTTCCTGCGTCTGTTAAGGGCCGAATAGGCAGTGTATGCAGCGTAAGCGTTCTGTGACTGTTCTCCGATGAAGATGATCAGGCTCAGCCTCTTGCGGGCTGCATATTCACCGACGGAGGCGTGCAGCTCCGCACTGTTTTCGCCGAGCTCAAACATGTCTCCTAAAATGGCGCATTTACGGCCTTTGGCGGTCTTGAGCAGGTCGAGAGCGGCCTTGACCGACTCTGGATTGGCATTGTAGCAGTCGTCTATAATAGTGAATTTTCCTACCTGTTCAACATATCCGCGGCCCTGAACGGGTTTTACGGCTTCTATTCCGGCGGCGATCTCTTTCAAGCTCAGACCGAATTCCAGTCCGACAGCCGCTGCGGCCTGGGCGTTTGTAACACAATGGGTTCCGGGCAGATGAACGGTTGTGTCGATGCAACCGGCGGTCGTGATCAGACGAAAGCTTGTTCCGAGGAGACCGAGGCTTTTTATATTGTCTGCCGAGATACAGCTGTTCTGCGTTTCGGTCAATGTGCGACCGGAAGTCTTACAGTCCTTTGAAACTGTCGTAGTCGCATTTTCGTGTATTTTCGCAGAGTTGCCTTTTCTGCTACCGTTATTTTCTGCTATTGAAGCTTCGGGAGTTGTATTGTAATATGCGATCCTGCATCCTCTGACTTCCCTGATAGCATTAAGCTTCTTGTCCGCACCGTTCAGCACGACAAGACCGTTCTTCGGGATGTGTTTAAATACTTCTGATTTGGCCTTCAGGACGCCGTCGAGGTCATGCAGGAATTCGAGGTGGCAGGGCCCGATATTGGTCATGACAACCGCATCGGGGCGAACGATCGCACCGAGCCTGTCCATTTCGCCGAAATCGCTGATCCCCATTTCCACTACTGCGATTTCGTGTTCTTCCCTGATAGCCAGCAGGGTAAGGGGCACACCGATCTCATTGTTGAAATTGCCGCTGGTTTTATGTGTATTAAAATGCTGTGACAGAACGGAAGCGACCATTTCCTTGGTACTTGTCTTGCCCATGCTGCCTACGATACCGACGATCCTGATATCAAGTGTGCTGCGATAGTAAGCTGCAAGCTTTTTTAAGGCTTCGGCAGAACTTTTGACCACTATACAAGGCCCATATTCCGCTTGTTCCGATCCTTTTGAGGAATTAGAGACTTTTTTTCCGTGGGGTTTATCAGAAACATCAGGTGACGCATCGGTTGAAGGGTATTCTTCGGGCAAGTGCTCGCAGATCACGCACAGAGCGCCTTCGGCAAATACGTCCTTTATGTAATCATGTCCGTCGCTGCGCTCACCTTTGATCGCGACAAATACGCTGTTCTCGCCGCACAGTCTGGAATCAATAAATACACCCGAGGCTTCGCCTGAAAGCTTCTTATCCGCCGTAAACAACGGTACATACAATTCTCCGCCGACTGCATGGGCAATATTCTTTATGGTCAGGTTTTTCATGGCATCTCTTCCGTTTTATTATGATCACTTTTTGAAAACCGGTTTTTGCTTTTTTATTTTCTCATTGATCGATTTAGCGAAAACCAATTTACGCTTTTTATTATCTCATTCAGGCGTTAAGCCGTTTATTCATACTTCTTCAGCGATACCCTTATGATCCATTCGCACAGATCGGGAAAGCTGCAGCCTATTGCCGCTGCTTCCTGGGGAATAAGGCTGGTCGGAGTCATGCCGGGAAGGGTATTGGCTTCGAGGCAGTATACTCTGTCATCTTCGCTTACGATGAAATCAATCCTTGCGTAGGTACGAATGCCCAGCGCTTTATAAGCCGCCACTGCCTGATTCTGGATCCTGTCGGTAAGCTCCGGGGATATCTGTGCAGGGCAGGTTTCGACCGTTGCGCCGGCCTGATATTTATTCTTATAATCATAGAAACCTTCCTTTGGCGCGATCTCGACGATGGGAAGCGCCCTGCCTTCTATTACACAATCAGTAAATTCACGGCCTTTGATGTAATTTTCTACAATCACGCGGCCTTCGTAGGAAAATGCCTCAAGAACAGCTTTTTTGTATTCCGCGTCGTCATGCACGATGAATACGCCGATGGAAGAACCGCCGTTGCAGATCTTGACAACGCAGGGATAATCGGGGCGGTATGGATCGTCAATTCCGGTGAGCAGGTGGGAAGGCGGTGTATTGACGCCGTTCATCATAAATACCTGCTTCGCGATGGCTTTATCCATTGCGAGAGAAGCGCTGAAAGAGTCTGTGCCGGTGTAACGTATGCCCATCAGGTCGAACGCGGCCTGGAGCTTGCCGTTTTCGCCGAAATCGCCGTGAAGAGCCATGAAAACTATATCAGCATTCTGGCACACCTCGAT
>JAGCZE010000047.1 GCA_017960415.1 Lachnospiraceae bacterium | reverse complement strand
TCAGCAGGATAATGTGGAACAACGGCAGTATGGCAGGAAGATGTATAATATCCGTAAAATGCAGGATCAGCGCGAGGACCGGGAATAATCCCTGCATGCCTGTGATAAAATTGTAGGTTTTTCTGATTTTCGCCGGTGCGTTGGTAAAGAATTCAAGATAGAAATATAACGAAAGAAAGAAAGGTCCCAAATACAGCGATAAGTATTCCAGATAGGCTTTCAGGACCAGATCGTCTGTAAATATCCTGATAAGATCATAGCTGCACAGTTCCCATACCGCCATCATAAAGAAAGACATTCCAAGAAACGCCAATCGTCCGAAATCCTTCTGTATCCCGGAAAATATGCATGCGATCAGCATTATTGCAAGACAAAGTATAACTATTGCTATATCTATAATAAAATAAAAACCGTTATCGCCGATGAAATTTCTCAGATAAATCGCGGCGTTGTTTATTACGGGTTTGGGCAGGGTCGTAACGTTTTCATCCTCAACTATGTCAAGCTCGTACCTGACATGCATCCCCGCATATTCTTCCAGAAGCTGTATACTGTAATAACCGTATCCTACCAGACGGCTCGCAGCAGTCCCTTTCTCGAGAACAAGCTTTTCATCAAAGTAAACCCGCAGCGCCGAATTATCCTGATAAAGTGTAAGAATGGCATTCGGAACCTTGGTATCCGGCATATCAAAGGATATCTTCAGACGGTCCCCTTTTACGACTGCCGGGAAACTGAAATCATCAAAATCTACTTGTCCGTAATCCTTGTCATTTATAGTAACACTGAAAGGTCCTTCGATCGGAAATGAATCATCCGGATTCTTTTCTCTGTGGACTACGGCAAAGAAAATTATAAAAACAAGAATTACAAATATCGTCAAAACGACAATAAAAACATGGCGGGCAGTATCATGGCTTTCTCTTTTCGTCATATACCGCCCACCTCCGTTCGATTTATATATTCTTTTTAAAACCGGTGATCAATCATAGTACCTTAAGCCGCTGAACAGTTCGTTGATATCATCGACCGTGTTAACATCAAGCCTGTAGTAATACTCCGGATGTCCTTCAGCTTCTTCCGTAGTATAAAAATCTACAAAGCTCTCTCCGTCGGTTTGATTGAATCTCAGACTCTGACCGGCACTAAGAGTAACGTCAGCATCATAAGAATCTGTAGCATAGAAATAGCGCTCGAATACAGCATCTTTATTTAAGGTGATATCATATTGGTCAACAAAGGTATATCTGCTGCTCTGTAACAGAGGCAAGCCCTCTTCATCAACGGTAAAATATGCTTCAACATAATTCGTTCCGATAATATCGCATCTTGACATCATATAGAAGTATGCGGGATCACAATTAATATGGTCGGACATGATCCAACCGAATTGATTCTGTACTAATTCCACATTACCTGCACCCATATCGATCCTGTAGATGCATGTCATCGAATCCTCACTGTCATACCAGTAGGTTATGTACAGATAGTTCTCATTGCCGAAATGTATCAGATAAGGCTCGGCCTCATAGCAGTTCTCGGTAATATCGAAAACTGTTCCGGCAGGCTCGCCGTTGATCAGGAAAGATATTGATCCGAAATCTCCCCAATCGTTATAATCTGAGAAACTGAAACGGAAATTGTCGATAATACCGTCCTGATCGATATCAAATGAATAGTCATATACATCGCTCATATATACGATCCAGTTTTCCGGAACACTCAGGTATTTCTCATTGAACAATGTCCAATACTGATCAAATGAGAGGCGGATGATCAGATCATCATATATAAACTGAGCCATATCGACCACATCAAAGATTACAGCCAGATGGTCGTATCCGAGTGCATAGTTCAGACTTCCTTCATCATACTGATTTGCAATAAGTTCCTTGAACGCTTCAAAATTTGAAGCATCGACGTTCTCATCCTGCTCCAGTTCTGCGTAAAGCTGATCGAGGAATGCATCCCTGTCGGAAATAATATCACTGATATAAAGACCGTTTCCGGTTACGGGATCTACAGTCAGACCGGAATAACCGCTGTACTCACGCATACCGCCCGTATACTCGGTCCAGTTGTATTCAAATGAAACTGCATTGACATCCGCACGTAAGGTTTTTAATGATCCCGTTTTGTAATATTCCCAGTCAGACCCGTCTCCGCTTCTGGCTTCAACAAGGTAATCAATCCCTTCGGCTGCCGCACCCTCTGCTTCGAACCGGTAATTTTCAAATGCCTGTACCAATGCTTCATAATCCTCGGAAAAGTCATCGTCAACCAGCGGATAATCATACTTATATCTGGCAATCTCATTATACTCATCATCATATCTTCTATCATTGACCGGACGAATGATTATACTGATTGCATCAGATGCAGGAAAATCAGGTTTTTCAGCCTGAGGAGCTTCTGTTATGACCGGTTCGGGTTCAGGTGTAGGAGTTGCCGTAGGCTCAGGTGTTGGAGCTGCAGTAGGTGTTGGAGTCGCTTCCTGCGCTTTAGTAGGTTCCGGAGTCGGAGCGTCTGTCGGCATGGGTGTTACTGTAGCAGTGCTTGGATTGTCTTTACCGGAATCTCCCGATTTAGAGCAGGCCGTGAAGCTCAGCATCATCACTGCTGCGAGTATCAAAGCCGTTATCTTTCTTATTTTGCCTTTCATTGAATATATTCCTCCCCTTAATACTTACTGTATATTCTATAATTATAACTTTCATACGCTCGAAAGTAAAGAAAAAGCATTAAAAAAAGTCGTATCCGTAACGGGTACGACTTGATTTTTGGTTGTAGTTTCAGGCTTAAAGTTCAACGGTCACCTTAACAACACTCTTTGCGGGAATGCTGATCTTCAGGCCGCTTGCGGTCTTCTCGAATCCTGTGAAAACTTCGGTCTTGACAGTGTCGGGAGCGTCAAATGTATTATGTCCGTCCATAGCACCGGTTACGATCTCGCCCGAGATACTCTTTGCTTCAGCCTCTGTCAGGACTGCATCGATATCATAATTCTCATCAAGAGAAAGGTTGGCCAATGTGATCGTAAGCTTGCCATCCTTTACAGAGCAGCTCTCATACAGGTTCTTTACCTTGTTCTCATCTTCAAGGCCGATCTCCTTGGTCTCGATCGTGCTCGAAACGAGCTCAGCATCCTGATGATCCGCATACATCTTAAATACATAGTATGTAGGAGTCTTGATCATCTTTGCACCGTCGGTCAGGATCACAGACTGAAGAACATTGATCAGCTGTGCGATATTCGCCATTCTGACACGCTTGCAGTGCTTATTGAAGATATTGAGATTGATACCCGCTACAAGAGCATCACGGATAGAATTCTGCTGATAAAGGAATCCGGGATTGGTGCCTTCCTCAACATCATACCAGGTACCCCATTCGTCCACGATCAGGCCGATACGTCCCTGAGGATCATATTTATCCATAATAGCGATATTGTTGTCAAGCAGCTCATCCATGAAGCAGGTCTTCTTTAATGTAAGGTACCACTTTTTCTCATCGAAGCCGAGAGCACCGCCTTTATGGGACCACTCACCGGGTACTGTGTAATAATGGAGTGAAATTCCGTCCATGAAGCGGTGTGCGATCTCCATAACCTTATCTGTCCAGTTGTAATCCGCAGCATTTGCGCCGCAGGCGATCTTGTAGATCTTCTTCTCGGGATTGTACTGGCGGATATAGGTCTGATACTGACGATACAGGTTCGCATAGAATTCAGGGGTCATATTGCCACCGCAGCCCCAGTTCTCATTACCTACGCCGAAATAATTGACCGTATATGCTTCTTCGTGTCCGTTAGCCTTACGACGGTCAGCCTGG
>JAGCZE010000491.1 GCA_017960415.1 Lachnospiraceae bacterium | reverse complement strand
GCTATGCCTCATCTGCTCGATGAAAAGAACAAGTCGATGCTGATGGCGCATAAGGTATTTACCGAGTCCGAGCTTCATTCGAGATGCGAGATCATGCTCGAGAATTA
The DNA here is from genome assembly GCA_017960415.1 of Lachnospiraceae bacterium. Next base: position 2,636 of record JAGCZE010000491.1, on the reverse strand, counting down.
CTGCAAGACCGTTACGATCGAAGCGCATACCATGGTCGATATGGTTAGAAAGGATTACCTTCCCGCGATCGAGGACTATCTGTACAAGCTGGCAAAGACCACTTCGATGATGAAGTCGGTCAGCGACAATGTAAAGTGCAATTACGAGATATCCACGATGGAAAGGCTGTCCGAGCTCACAGACTATATCCTCGAGAGAGTAAAGGACCTCGAGCAGTCGCTTGAATGCGTAAAGAGCTTCGATACCGTTCTTAAGACCTCAGAGTTCATCAGGGACGATATGATCCCGAAGATGGAGCATTTGAGAAAGCACGTGGACGAGGCCGAGATGCTCGCGAGCGAAGAGTGCTGGCCGGTTCCCAGCTACGGAAAGCTGCTGTTCAGTGTATATTGAGCGGCGACGGAAAATGAATAAAAAGAGCTGCCACAAGGGCGTGGTCACAGGGTCCTTGCGGCAGCTTCTTTTTTATAGCTAAGAAAGAGGGAGGAAAAGATTATGATTGATGAGATTATGAGTTTGGTGAATGAACAGATATTTGCGGTGTGGTTTCTGATCGGCGCCGCGCTGGTATTCTGGATGCAGGCAGGCTTCGCGATGTGCGAGACCGGCTTTACGAGGGCAAAGAACGCCGGCAACATCATCATGAAGAACCTGATGGACTTCTGTATCGGAACAGTGATGTGGTTTATCTGCGGTGCGTCTTTGATGCTCGGCCCCAACATTTTAAAGGGTTTTGCGGGCGGCTTCAGTTTTGACGTATTTTCAGGATATGCGGATTTTGATTATTCCGCGTTTGTCTTCAACCTTGTATTCTGCGCGACTACAGCTACGATCGTTTCGGGATCTATGGCAGAGCGTACCAAATTCTCGAGCTACTGCATCTATTCCGCGATCATCTCGGCGATCATCTATCCCATCGAGGCTCACTGGGTATGGGGCGGCGGATTCCTGACAGACTGGGGCTTCCACGATTATGCAGGTTCAAATGCGATCCATATGGTAGGCGGTATCTGTGCATTTATCGGCGCCTGGATGCTCGGACCCAGAATGGGTAAATTCGAGCGCGACAGGAACGGCAAGGTTACCAAGGTCAACGCGTTCCCCGGCCACAACCTTGTTATCGCGGCACTCGGTGTATTCATCCTCTGGCTCGGCTGGTACGGATTTAACGGAGCGGCAGCGACCGATGTTCCGACCATGGGCTCTGTATTCCTTACCACGACCGTTGCTCCCGCTGTTGCGACAGTTGTATGCATGATCTTTACCTGGGTTAAGTACGGTAAACCCGATGTTTCGATGTGCCTGAACGCTTTTCTTGCGGGTCTTGTGGCCATTACCGCGCCCTGTGACGTAACTGACTGCGCAGGTGCCGCCGTTATCGGCGCTGTTGCCGGTCTGCTCGTGGTATTCGGCGTATGGTTCAACGATAACGTATCTCATGTAGACGATCCCGTAGGTGCCGTTGCGGTTCATATGTTCAACGGTATCTGGGGTACTCTGGCGGTAGGTCTGTTCGCGACCGAGACAGCTCCCGGTTTTGCTGTTGCCGGCATTAAGGAAGGTCTCTTCTACGGCGGCGGCTTTAGCCAGCTCGGCATTCAGTTCGCAGGCATGTTCGTAACCGCGGCATGGACAGCCGTAACTATCTTCATCGCATTCCTGCTCATCAAGAAGACGGTAGGATTACGTGTTTCGGAAGAAGAGGAGATCACAGGTCTCGATGCTACGGAGCACGGACTTCCTTCGGCATACGCAGGCTTCTCGATCATGGATATCTCCAACACAATGACCATGAGCGTGAACGAGAACACCAATCTCGGAACAGACAGCTACGAGCAGGCATCGGAGGCCAAGAGAAAGGCTGCCGTACCTGTGATCCGCGAGACTCCGACAGGCTCTGCGGATTTCGATACAGGTATCTCAAAGGTTGTCATCATCGCAAAGCTCTCGAGATATGAGGTATTGAAGCGCGCGATGAACGATCTGGGCGTAACCGGAATGACCGTTACGCAGGTAATGGGCTGCGGCGTGCAGAAGGGCGCGGGCGAGAAGTACCGCGGAGTCGAGATCGATATGACGCTGCTCCCGAAGGTTAAGATCGAGGTTGTAGTCAGCGAGATCCCTGTCGACAAAGTCATCGAAACCGCAAAGAAAGCGCTTTATACCGGCCGTATCGGCGACGGTAAGATCTTCGTATACCCTGTCAGCCGTGTCGTAAAGATCAGGACAGGAGAGGAAAATTACGCGGCTCTGCAGGATGTAGAATAATTCAACTTTTGTATTGACACTTTAAAGCGGCAGAGTTATAATAACTCACTGAAAAAGGCAAAGGCGCCCTGGAGGATTCTCCGGGGCGCTTTCTCTGTTTATGTAAAGAGTATTAAGATCGGGGGAAAGATGCAATGTCTGATGTTTTTAAGAAGATAGAAAAGAACGGCCTTTATTCGCCTGCATTTGAGCACGATAACTGCGGTATCGGCGCGATCATAGACATTGAGGGAAAGCCCGGCCATGCCCTTGTTTCCGATGCGCTCTCGATAGTTGAGAACCTCGAGCACAGAGCAGGCAAGGATGCGGAAGGCAAGACCGGTGACGGCGTTGGCATCCTGACCCAGATCCCGCATGCGTTCTTCGT
>JAGCZE010000490.1 GCA_017960415.1 Lachnospiraceae bacterium | reverse complement strand
TTTCCTTACCTCCACATCGTTGCCCTGAACAATCTGTTCAATAATATCTTCAGCCAGACCGATCAGCTGTTCCTTATAATAATCCTTATCCTTCAGCATCATCCTGAATACCTCCATAAGGTCAAATCCAAACTATCCGTCGGTCAGAAGCTGATCAGGCCTCCCCTCAGGATTTTTCCTCCCGGGTCTGATAGCATTATATAACCCGCATGATCTGTTGTCAATAAGTTTTTTGAATTTTTTTAACAATAATTTTCAAAATACCATTTTATCACGTTTAATTTGGCGTAAATTAACATTGCATCTGGCTGTATCCCTTTATTATAGCAATCTAGGTATTGAAATAATCTTATAATACGCTATTTATGTAGGTTTGTTCCTGCTTGTATCGCTCAAATACGCTATTTATCTACATTTATATATTCAAAATTAATTGTGTACACAATTTGACAATTGATCAACCTATGATATGTTCTCACATCATTATCATAATGTCCTTCACACATTTCCGGGATGTCTTTAACACATTTATACGGTGTTAAAAAACAGTCATTGTCTAAAATGACATCCAAAAGGAATCGAGCCTGTTTGACTATTATTTTTCCAATAATATATATTTATACGACTATTAAGTTTTTGAATGCACTATTTTTATAATTATATATTATTGTCAGTAAATTTACTTCAGAAATTGACACTATCCAAATTATCCTTTATAATGTATGATTAATGTATGCTATAATACAAAGGTGTTGATGCACCGTCCCGGTAAACCCTGCAGGAAGGACCACATGGACAATCACCCATATTTAGGAATACTGATAATTCTCGCATTTACACTCATAGACTTCTTTGTATCGCTTGCGAAAGCTGCGTTTAAGGACGTCAGTGAACCATATCTCGAAAAGCTCGCCGATGAAGATGAAGACGATCCGGTCAAAGCCGCCAAAGCCTCCGAAGGACTGAAATTCATCGATGATAAAGAGCGTCTTTTCTACAATGCCACATGGCTCGTCATAGGTATCTCTTGGATCTGCAGCGGTTATTTCTACGCCCGCATGACTGTTCCGAAGCTGCGTGCCTTCGTTGAGGGGCTGTTTGCGAAGAGCTTCAGCGCTGCGGCTGCAAAGACCTTTGCGGTACTCGCTGTTATACTGATCTCTGTTTTCCTTATTTATCTTGTAATACTGTTCGCGCATATCATGCCTGACAGGCTCGGGAGCAAGCGCGCCGAGAAGTACTTCTTCAAGATGTTCGGTCTGATGAAGCTGCTGACCACCTTCTTTGAACCCTTAAGCACAATGCTCGAAGGCGGATGCCGTATTATCCTGAAGATATTCGGAGTGGACGCTGACGCCGAGGATATCGTTACCGAAGACGAGATCATGTCGATGGTCAATGAATCCCACGAACAGGGCGTCTTAGAGGCTGAGGAAGCCGAGATGATCTCCAATATCATTGAATTTGACGAGAAACAGACTAAAGATATCATGACACACCGTACCAGGATCGTTGCGGTGGACTCTGAGATGGATATCGAGCGTGCAATGCGCTTCATGGCAAAGCAGAGCTTCTCGCGATTTCCGCTGTACACGGGTGATATCGATAATATCGTCGGCGTCATACATATGAAGGAAGTCGTAAAGTGCTTTTCTTCCGGACATTATAAGGATAAGAAGCTCATAGATATCGCGCGCAAGCCCATGTTCGTTCCCGATACGCAGAATATTGACGATCTGTTCCGCGAGATGCAGGCAAAGAACGTTCATATGGCGATCGTCATTGATGAGTACGGCCAGACCGCCGGAATTGTTGCCATGGAGGATATCCTTGAGGAGATCGTCGGCAACATCCGCGATGAGTTCGACCGGGAAGAGGATCTGATCAGCAAATGTAAGGACGGAACCTTTGTCTGTCTCGGTGAGGCCCATCTCGACGAGATCACGGAGATGACCGGATTTGAGCCTACCGACGAGGATCTCGACAATTACGATACACTCAACGGTCTTCTTATCTCCATTCTTGACAGGATACCTGAGGACAATGAGCACGAGACCGTTATTTACGAAGGCTGGTCTTTCGAACTGCTCGAGGTTAAGCGCAAGATGATACGCAGGGTACGCATGCGCAAGCTGCCTGAGACAGTGCTGGCTGATGAGAAGGCAGAAGAATCCGAATCGTAACGAAACCGAAGTTTTGCCAAACAAAGGCATGACGGACCCGAAGCATGACAAAGTCAAAGCATGACAAAGTCAAAGCATGACGGACTTCAAATATGACAAGCTAACATGAAACAGTTTGTTTCAAGGCCTGTCACAGATATAATTCCACGCAATTTCAGAGGATAGATATATGCACACAGAATTTCTTATGGGTAATGAGGCGATCGCGCTCGGAGCCCTTGCCGCAGGCGTAAATGTGGTCTGCGGATATCCCGGAACCCCTTCATCAGAGGTTTTGGAAACAGTTGCGGCAAGGCGTACCGCAGCTACATATGTAGAGTGGTCGGTCAATGAAAAAGCCGCGCTGGAGATGGCCGCAGGAGTGGCTTATTCGGGCGGACGCGCACTTGCAACAATGAAGCAGGTGGGATTGAATGTAGCTTCCGACCCGCTTATGAGCCTTGAATATGTAGGTGTTAAGGGTGGTCTCGTAATCCTTAGTGCCGACGACCCGGGCCCGATCTCATCCCAGACAGAGCAGGATACGCGCACCTTCGCCGCTTTCTCAAAAGTACCGTGCTTTGATCCTTCGTCTGCTGCCGAAGCATACCGTATGATCGGTGAGGCTTTCGAACTGTCCGAAAAATACGGAACTCCGGTATTCCTGCGCCCTACGACACGTGTCTGTCACGGCTACGCATCCATAGAAGTAAAAGATGAAAATGAATATTATGTAAATACCCCCTCAGGGTTCGAAAAGGACAGCTCAAGATGGGTCATCTTCCCGCGTCTTTCATTCGCCAACCATACAAAGATAGAAGCACGCAATGAAAAGCTCCGTGAGGAATTCTCCGACAATCCCCTGAACGAAATTCTTTCTATCGGTGTGGACACCACTACCACTGCCCGTCCTGCCTCGCAGGAACAGGCTGCTGCCACAGTATCTTCGGATTCAGAAACGCAGGCACACCTTCCCCGAATCGGCTTTGCCGCGGGCGGAATAAGCTTCGTATATGCAGCAGAGGAATTAAGCTCGATCGGTGAAGAGTACCGGACTGACTTTCCTTTGCTCAAGGTCGCAACACCCTTCCCCTTCCCCGAAAAACTTGCTCTTTCATTCCTTGAAGGGCTGGATGCGGTACTTGTCTTTGAAGAGCTTGATCCGGTCATAGAACGGGAATTGACCTATATCTGCGGAAAATACGGATTAAAGACCAGAATCTGCGGCAAACTGAGCCACCACACCGCTCCTTCGGGCGAAAATACAAGGGATTCCGTGAATGCCGCTGTAAAAGCGTTTATTAAGGAATTCCGTTCAGACAGTTCCCTTCCGGAAACGGCCGATACGGTCAAAGCAGACAGCACTTCAGCCACTACTTGTTCACAGCTTTCGGATTCGGACAGTAGCTGTTACACCGCTTGCAACAATCTTTCAGCCCCTGCCGAACCCCCGAAGCTTCCGATACGACCGCCCGTACTCTGCGCCGGCTGTCCTCACAGAGCTTCATTTTACGCGGTCAAGAAAGCGATGGAAGGCAAAAAAGCCTTCTTCGGCGGTGACATCGGATGCTATACATTGGGCAACGCCGCACCTCTCGACATGGTCGATACCTGCCT
>JAGCZE010000489.1 GCA_017960415.1 Lachnospiraceae bacterium | reverse complement strand
GTCGTTTTTTCTGATCATACACCATATCAGTATTGTTTTGCAGGTATGAACCGTTGGTATTCCGGTCAACATCACCGTCAGGCAAATTCATCGGCTTGGTATTATTTATATTACGGCCGGGATCTTTATATATAACCGGCTCTGTGGGCGAAACATCTTTTATCTTCCTGTCGGAGAGTATCTTATTTTCAAGCTTCCTGTCAATTCCATCCTGCCCCGGACGCCCCACCGCGACATCAACACACAGCACATATCTGATATTTTCTTTGTCACGCGCATCAACAGAGCGTTTGACAAGATTATACGATACCAGTTCATTGCTGCTTATACGGAGTCTTTTGAGTATCCGGGTCCTTAATCCGTCTTCCGTATATCCTACAGGCATTTTCAGTGAATTAACACGAAGCATCCCGACTCCAATCGTAAATAAAAATGTTCATAACCGCTTATGTCCTGCGCTTTTCGGAATACATACGTTCATCCGCCAGATCGATAAGATCCTTGAGCGTACTCTTTTCCCCGGACATTGCGATTCCTATGCTGACAGTCAGTTCAAACGGAACTCCGCTCCGTTCATTGACTTCTTTCAAGTATCCGTTAATGGTTTCCTTGAGGTTCTCGGCATCCTGTTTTGTCTCCGCTTCAAACACTACAGCGAATTCATCGCCGCCGTATCTGGCGATATTTGCTCTTCTCGGCAGATTCCTGCATCCGAGCTTCAGCGCTTCGGCAATATTCTTCAGTGCGATATCACCCTGAATATGCCCGTATGTATCGTTAATATGCTTGAATTTGTTCGCATCTATCAGCAGGAGGAAGAGCTTTTCGCCTTCAGCATGGGAACGTATCCATTGTTCATAAAAATGATTTAGCTGCTTCCTGTTGTTCAGTCCTGTCAGAGGATCAAGGGATATCAGCTGGTCGATCCAGTCCAGATAAAGGATAAGCGTCGCAAGTGAAAGTACTCCGCAGGCAAACGGCATGCGCGGAAAAATATACTGCATTATACCTGCCGCGCCGGGCGCAACCGGAAAGATTATCATCGTCCATAATGTACGCCGCTTGATGACTCCTTCTTTCTTTTTATATCCGGCAATAGTCTGGCAACAGGATATAAAAACATAGATATACGGCAGTATATAGCATAATATGAACAAAATCCCGCGATGATATACATTTTCGTCATCGACATAGAACAGTATTCCGGTAAACAGATTTATGAACAGCAGAAACAACAGTACAAACAGGATCGAGGCGGAAAGCCTGATCTTTTTCCTGTCTTTAATAAAAGCCGAATCTTTCAGATGTTCAAAATACAGGAACCAGAAAAAACACATTACTCCTGTGGCACCGAAATACAGTTCCTTACAGATCAGCTTGGCAATACTGCCTCCGGGCATGATCCCGCTGTTTATCAATACATAGACCGTATCCGAAATAAAAAACAGCATCTCCGCAACGATTGACATTGCAAAGTTCCGTTGGGCCATCATTTTGGACAGACCGGTGGTCTTTTTCAGTATAATACAGATCAACGCAAGAGAGATCAGGTTTATTTCCAGATACAGAACCGCATATTCTGTCTGCATTGTATCACTCCCAATTATTATATTCAATTCAGTATACCTGAACAACAATAGATTCATTTCAGGCAATACCTAATTCTTTGTTTTATTTTCTTGATTTCATTCTGCATTAATTCATAATCAAGCTCAACCCAACACCCGGGCTTTATCGAGCTTCCCGTATGTTGCACAGGCTCCGGCAATAGCACCGGTACTCCAGGCCCATTGCAGGTTGTAGCCGCCGCAGCAGCCGTCAACATCAAGTGTTTCTCCGGTCACATACAGGCCTTTGCAGAACCGGGTCTGCATCGAAGAGATATCAACCTCGTCGAGTGACAGGCCGCCGGTGGTAACCTGGGCATTTTCCCAGCCGGTATTGCCTGTAACAGCGATCTGAAAATTCTTTAAAAGGTCCGCAAGGGCATCGGGATCAAAGGTATCGCTGTCGGTATCCAGCCCCTTATTATCGCTTTTTAAGAGCATCACATCCAGCAGTTTGTGATTGACGATGCCCACAAGCGCTTTTTCCAGGCTCACATGTCTTCCGTAGACCATGCTCATGATCATGGTCTTCAGCTTATCACGTGAAAGCTCGCCAAAGAAATCAAAACTCAGGGAGCATCTGCGTCCTTGATCGATAGCCCGGACTGCATATCTGCTCATATTCATAACCGGAATCCCCGAAATACCGCCTGTCGAGAATATGATCTCTCCGGTCTCCTGCCTTGTAATATTGTCATCGATCTTCAGACTGACTTTTGCGATGGCTCTGACTCCAGAAAGCTCCTTTATTACGGGATCGGAGCTTGTAAGCCCTACAAGCGCCGGCAGCGGTCCCGTGATATCTTTTGCACCGAGAGCACCTAACATGCCGTATACACTTCCGTCACATCCAAACGAAGGACCCGCAAGACCACCGCAGGCAAGGATCACCTTCCGGGCCTTGTAGATATATCCCGAATCCGTATGAAGACTGAAAATTTCCGCATCACTGTCATTTTCGATCTTTGTGATCCTGTTGTTCAGCTTGACTTTTACACCCAGCTCGGTCAGTCTGCCGTAGAGCGCATCCCGTACAGAAACCGCCTCCCTGCTGTAGGGATAACAATAATCGTTGTTTATCCTGACCGGCACTCCGATTTTTTCAAAGAAAAGAAGCACATCTTCAAAATCGAAGCAGTCGAGGATATCCATAACCGGACTTCCCGCAGGCTGGTTCAGCCTGTCCTCACGCATGAAAATGTTGGTGAAATTGCATTTTCCGTTGCCTGTAGCGAGTATCTTCTTGCCCGGAACATTATTTGCATCAAGTATCAGTACATCATCACAGTCCAGACCTGCGATGCACCCTGCCATCATGCCTGACGCACCGCATCCCACGATGATCAGTTTCCGGCATTTTTGATCCTGCATCCTTATCTATTCCTTTCGCACGATATAAGATTGTCTCAAAATATCCGCTTTCTCACATATTTAAAAGTTATCAGCTATTCATATGATATCCGCTTGTCACATAATATGCAGCTTCCTCGCAAATGTCACGAGTCTTCCGCCCATCGGGAAGCCTTTAAGTTCCTCTTCGTTCACACCCTTAAACAACAGCAGCAATGTAAAATACGTGATAACCGCCAGGATCAGTGCTATTATGGTCGCGATGAGGTTGATCCCGGTTATCATGAAAATGATCTTATAAATACCCCAGGCTACAATTCCCATACCGCCCGCAGCTTCGGCCGGTATCATGAAAGTCGTACGCAGTTCCTGTTTATAACCGAGCCTTTTTCGCATCGAATTCCAGTTGAGGATGCATACCATAAGTCCGTAGGTACAGTTACCGATCACCATTGCATAAACGCCGACATTAAGCGGCCCGAGCAAAATGATCAGCAGCGGTATATGGATCAGCAGAGATATCCCGGCATGGATGATCGGAAGTCTCAGCTGGTTGACGCCCTGAAGGATTCCGTTGGTCAGTGTCGAATATGCAAACAATACAACCGCCACACATCCGAGCTGCATCAGTATCGGGCTTAGTTCGTCCGCGGATTTATGAAAGAGCATCTGCATGATCGGACGTGCAAGAACTCCGAGACCCACTGCCGAAGGGATCGCAACGATCATGTTAAGTTTGATCGCGGAATGGCATTTTTCCCTCACTGACTTGGCATCACGCGCCGCATAAGCCGCCGAAAGAACCGGCACGATCGTTACACCGAAGGACGATGCGATGGCCACAGGCAGATTGTACAGCCATTTGTATTTATTCGAGTAAGCTTCATACAGAATGGCCTTCATGCTCTCTTCCATGCCTTTGCCGTACATGATCTTGCTGAAAACATAATTGTCGATGATCCCGCTCAGCTGATAAACTGTCTGGCTTAAGATGATGGGAAGCATCGTAAGCAGTATGGCCCTGGTCAGATCATTGTCGGACTCAACGATTCCGGTCTTGTCTTTGAGGCTCTTTTTCAGGAAATAATAGGAATTGATCCTGTATACAAATATCAGGAATATCAGTCCGAAAACAGCTCCTATGAGTGTTCCGGCAGTACCGCCGGCCGCACCGTAAGCGGCTACATCGGCCTGGTCCTTATGAGCCCGGATCAGCAGCCATGCGGCCAATACACTGAATATCGCATTGAAAATCTGTTCTATGACCTGCGAAATGGCCGTTGGGATCATCGTCTTTTTTCCCTGGAAGAATCCGCGTATGATTCCCATTATGGAAAATACAAAAATTGTCGGAGCAAGTACTCTCAAAGGTATAGCCGCACTGGGCCATTTCATGAATGCCGCCAGCGGGTTGGCAAAAACCAGAAGAACAAAAGATGCTATAAAACCGATGGTTGATGAAACAAGAAGTCCTACCCTGAATACCCTGTTGGAATTGACATACTGGCCCTTGTAATCCCTGTCCGCAACGATCTTGGAGATCGCAACGGGTATGCTGTAGGTCGATACCAGCAGAGCCAGATTGTAAATCTCATAGGCGGTATTGTAATAGCCCATTCCCTCGGTCCCCACAATACGGGTCAGGACAATCCTGTAGACCATGCCTATAAAGCGGGTCAGCAAACCCGCCATGGCCAGCACAGACCCCTGCATGAGGAAATCGTTCTTCTTTTCGCGTTTCATAAATTCAATAACCTGTCTTTCGCCATCTTTATTCGATGATCAGATTGCTTTCCCTGAAATCGGGATAAATCGAGATAAAAGTACGTCCCTGGTTGAGCTTCAGTACTTCACCGTTCTCGTCATAATAAAACATTCTGCGTTTCTTTTCATTCTTTTTCCAGGTGATCGGGATGCATTTCCCTTTGGAAATGTAATATCCTTTTCCTTCATTGTCGGAAATGTCCATTTCCTGATAATCGTTCTTGTCCTTGTCATACTCATGAACGATCTGAATGATCACATTGTTGAATTTCAGCTGCTCCCCGGTATTGTAGTCAATATGCGGTCCGCCGAACTGGTTTCTTGCATATAATCCCGATTCTTTATCGTACTCGAGGGTAACGGTCATATAATACGAATACGGCAGCGTAATATTCAGGGCATCGGTCGTATTGGCCGAGACTTTTGTATTACCGTTTTCATCCAAAGTCGATCCCGCAGGCAGCTCAATATCATCATAAAATGTAAAATGATTCGGAGTATAGCCTTCTTCATGCTCCGTGCGGAGCTTCATCGCTTCTATGCCCTTATGTATGCCTTCAAGGGAAGCAAATGCGTTGTGCGGTGAAGGAATACTGTTATCCCTGTAGTAAACCGTGCTGCCGACCCAGTACATGCCTTCGAGATGGTCCAGATTCAGCTTCTTGATCTTTTTCTCGGCATATGTGGTCTCTCCGAAATGTATGAAAATAGCATCATACTCATCGGCAAAGCTTGCAAAATAATGTCTTGCGCTTCTGACCGAACCGATCCTGTCCTTGCAGGGATCCTCTTCGGTAAGTCCTTCGTATACGCCCATCAAACGTGTGATTCCGGCTTCCGTAAGCGCCTCATACAGTATCTTCGCATCTCCTACTCCCGACTGGGGATTGGCGGCGCCGATATTGTTCAGCATAATACAGTAAGGTCTTTCTTTTACCATCTGTTCGTCTACCCAATCGCCTGTCAGGTAAGACTGTAATTCACCGATATGCAGGTCCGGCGTGGGTGTCGGCGAAGGTGACGGCGTCGGTGAGGGCGAAGGTGTAGGTGTTGAAGTCGGTACCGGTGTCGGAGTAGGTGTCGGTGTCAGCGTTGCCATTACTTCGGTCTGAGGCATATTCTTGGATTTTTCCTTACTTCCTCTTACGCCGAGAATGATCCCAACAGCCAGCAGGACTATTCCCGCCGTCAGACATGAGATGATAATTATCCTGAATTTCTTGTCATT
>JAGCZE010000488.1 GCA_017960415.1 Lachnospiraceae bacterium | reverse complement strand
CATATCAGCGAACTGAAATCGCTGCAGGAATTACATGCCATGATAAAATAAAGAGTTATGCGTAAATATTTCGGAGATAAAAAGTTCTATAAAATGGTTCTGGTGGTGGCGGTTCCCGCCATCATCCAGAACTTTATTACTAATTTCGTAAGCCTGCTGGATAACATTATGGTCGGACGCGTCGGAACTGAGCAGATGTCCGGTGTTGCGATCGTTAACCAGCTTAATTTTGTTTTTTATCTGTGTATGTTCGGTGCCGTTTCGGGAGCGAGCATTTTTGGCGCGCAATTTTACGGGCAGAAGGATTTTGACGGACTGCGCCATGTATTCAGGTTCAAGCTGATCACATGTGTGCTGCTGGCGTGTCTGTCGATCGTAATATTCATTTTCGGAGGGGATTTCCTGATCAACAGGTACCTGCTCTCCACCGAGAGCGAAGGCGATGTGGCATTAACATTCGCGTCCGGAAAAGAATACCTTGAGGTAATGCTTGTCGGACTCGTACCTTACGCCATTACACAGGTATATGCCAGCTCACTCAGGGAAGTGACCGAAACACGTGTGCCGATGGCAGCTTCTGTCATTGCTGTGCTCACAAATCTTGTGTTCAATTATATCCTGATCTTCGGTAAATTCGGTGCCCCCGAACTCGGAGTCGTGGGTGCCGCCTGGGCTACGGTCATTTCAAGATATGTGGAGCTGGCCGTGATAGGGATCTGGACACATGTCAGACATTCCAGATACTGCTTTATCGAGGGAGCTTACAGGTCCTTAGAGGTTCCCGGCGTACTGGTAAAACAGATCATTCTGCGGGGAATGCCTCTGCTTATCAATGAAACCCTCTGGGCAGCCAGTATAGCCCTGCTGACACAGTGCTATTCGCTCAAAGGTCTGGAAGTGGTGGCTGCGCAGAACATCTCAACTACGATTACAAATCTTTTCAGTACCGTATATTTCCAGCTCGGAGCGTCGATAGCGATCATTGTCGGACCGCTCCTCGGTGCGAATAAGATGGACGAAGCCCGTGATACCGCACGCAAGATGATCGTATTTTCGATCCTGTGCTGCTTCGGTGTCGGACTGCTGATCGCGCCGACCGCGAGGTTTTTCCCGCTTCTTTATAATACGACCGATCATGTCAGGACACTCGCTTCTGATATCATGCTTATATCCGCCTGCTTCACTCCGCTGTTCGGCTTCGAAAATGCGGCTTATTTCACGCTCAGGGCAGGCGGCAAGACCGGTATAACATTTCTGTTCGACAGCGGCTACCAGTGGGTTATCATGCTTCCGCTGGCTTTTGTGCTGACTCATTTTACAAATCTTACGATCCTGCCGATCATTGCACTCGTTCAGGCAAGCGAGATCATCAAGGCTGTTTTCGGCTTTGTTCTCGTAAAGAAGGGTGTCTGGGTCAATAATCTGGTCAAGGGGATCGAAAATTGACCCTATAACCCCGTCCCCGGGTTCAAATTTGACGATAACGCGAAAATGGTGTATAATAAAAAGGCTGTATGAGTGTAAATTGTCTGATAATACTTAAACTAACGGAATATTATTGATGAAAAATAATACACAAAAATTGAGAAACAGCAAACGCAATGTTTTCCTACTTATTATCGTCACAGTGAGCATCGTTTCGATCCTGATAGGTTTCGAGCTGTTCGTTCAGGTCGGCAGCAATCGCAGACAGGCGTATAAAACCGCGGAAATCCTTATCGATCAGGTTGTTTCGCTGTTGAAAAACAATGAAGAAAAGGCGAGACTGCATACCGAATCGCTGAAAGAAGACTATATCACAAGAGCCAAGGCTGTTGCGTATATTATCGACCAGAATGTGAAGCTGTCATATTCAAAAGATGAACTTCTCAAGATCGCGGAGTTGATCTCGGTAGATGAGATACATCTGTTCAATATCCAGGGAACGATATACGCCGGAACGGTTCCGAAATATTACGGATACAGCTTTGATTCCGGTGAGCAGATGGCGTGGTTTAAACCAATGCTGGAAGACAAGACTCTTGCGATGTGCCAGGACGTTACTCCGAATACGGCCGAAGCGAAGATGATGATGTATGCGATCTGCTGGAGTGAGGACGGGCTGCGCATGGTGCAGGTCGGTATCGAGCCTTTGCGTCTTCTGAGCGAGCTCCGTGCCAATGAGATATCGGAGGTAGTGGCTGCAATGCCGTCTTATTCGGGCGTTGACATTATTATTGCCGATTCTTCAAACGGAATGATCGAAGGTTCAACGATCAGCGGGCACATAGGAAAAACTCTTTCCCAGATAGGTCTCGACATGTCCGGACACGATATTTCGCAGTACGACGAGTTCAGCGCTGAAGTGGACGGAAACGCTGTATATTGCGCCGCAAAGGAATACGGCGATTATACCATAGCCATCACGAATATCAAGGCGGCTGTGAATGAAAATGTGATCAGGCCCATAATTCTCACGTTCTTTTATGTTCTTGCCGCTGTTCTGATCATTTTCATTATTGTAAAAAATATGACAATGCAGATCATTGAAGAACAGAAGCAGGCCAATACCGACCAGCTGACGGGACTGAATAACAGAAGGGCCTATGAGAATGATATCGAAGAGTTCTCCAGGAAACCCATTCCGGAAGAATTCACATATCTTTCTCTTGATCTGAACGGCCTGAAGCATGTTAATGACGACCTGGGCCATGATGCCGGAGACAAGCTGCTGATCGGGGCTGCGGAATGTATGATCCAGGCCTTCGGCAGATACGGAAAAGTGTACCGTATCGGTGGCGATGAGTTTGCAGCGATCATATTTACCGGAAAAGATATTGATGAACTCGTAAACGGCTACAAACAGATCAATGAGGGCTGGTCCAAGGCCAATGATGCCGATCTGGAGGTAAGCTG
>JAGCZE010000487.1 GCA_017960415.1 Lachnospiraceae bacterium | reverse complement strand
TATTTTGAAAACGTAAATAAATACCAATAATGATTTACCTCTCAAATAAAACAAAAACATCTTGACGCATATTACGTTTAGTGATATATTACGAATAGTGATATATCATTTAGTGTAATAAAACCAGAAAGGATTTTTATGAAAGACAATGTGAAAGGTGGCGCCCTTACTGAGGTTACTTTCTTTATTTTACTTTCCCTTTACACGCCTAAACATGGTTATGCGATCATGCAGTTTATTGAGGAAAAGACTGATGGGCGTCTGGTTTTGGGGGCTGGTTCGCTGTACGGTGCGATCAATACCCTCACCGAGAAAGGTTGGATCGAACCTTACGGTGATTCCGGAGGAAGGACCAAAGAATACTGTATTACTTCGGAAGGACGAAAGATTGCCGAGAAAGAACTTGAACGCCTTAAGGAACTTACCGGAATTGCGGCCGGTATCATCGGAGGAACAGTATGAATATCGTAAAATTGAAATATTTCGCGGGTTTTACGGATCTTCAGGCCAAATGGCTGAATTCCATGTCCGACAAGGGCTATCGGCTGATTAAAACAGGAAAACTCAAATATGAATTTGAAGAATGTACCCCTGGAGCCTACCGGTATGCTGTCGAATATGTCGGTGACAGATCTTTTGAAGAAGAGCAAAACTACAAAGAATTCCTTGAAGACCTGGGATACAAAGTATTTTTCAAGAATATCAATCTGGACTATTCGCTGTATAAAGTATCTGTCCGTCCCTGGGCCAATAAAGGCGGAAAGATATCCACGAACAGTACTACATATAATAAAGAACTGCTGATTGTCGAGAAGGAAAATGACGGAAATCCATTTGAACTTCATACGGACAAGGACGACCTTGCCGAGTATTACCGAAGGCTGAGTTATCCCTGGTATTTCGCTGTATTTTTCATGCTGGTCATGCTGATACTCGCATGGCCGCACATTGTTCCGGTTGTGTTGTTCGGTGCATTTGCCGTAATCTGCGCGATACCGATCATAATAAATGCATTAAAGATCAATAAGATAAAAAAAGAAAGTGAAGTGGAGGAATAAGAAATGAGAACGAAAATGAATATTAATATGAAAATAGCGATCCCGGTGATGGCAGCAATCCTTGTACTGCTGATAATCTTAAAAATATTCGGCTTTGGATCCGAAAATTCCGGGATGCAATACGGATATATCGGCAACAGCACCTTTCATACTTATGAAGGCCGTTATGTAAAGATCACAGGAAACTTCTCTCACAAACTTAAACCGTCAGATGACTCAACAGCAATCCACTGCGAAATAACAACCGAATCGGGTGAGCTTCATGTAGAGATAATTCAGACTTCTGACGATAAAGTAATCTTCGACAAAACAATTTCTACAAATGAAACTTTTGAAGTCCCAGCAGACGGAAAAGTCAAAATAAAGCTGTCAACCGAGGCACACGAAGGCAGCTATACGTTCAAATACTAAGGGCCGAAGATCCAGCCAAGTGACGGCTCTGTCTGCACATATGGCAGGTCGTCTTACTGACCAAGTCAATGTAATCCGACCTGCCATACGTGCATCACGAGCCTGATAAATGCAGCGGTCGCGAATCAGATTGTCTGAAAAACATTCGGACAATCTTAGTGGCTTATATATTAATACTCCCCGACACTTATTAGTAATCGCAGTATGTCGGTTTCGTCCCGAGTTTTTTTGCCCGGAGTCTGAAGAATATGATCAGGCCGAGGGATACGATCACAAGTACTCCGCTGAGCACCTGGGAAACCGCCAGACCTGTATTCCACAGGAACAGCTGGTCGGTCCTGAGGCCTTCAATCCACAGGCGGCCGAGTCCGTAGCCAAAAAGATACAGCAGACCGATCTCTCCGTCAAACTTCTTGTGTTTCCAGTAAATGATCAGGATGATCAGTAATGCCAGATTCCACAGCGATTCATACAGGAATGTGGGCTGCACCTGGACATATGTCATTCCGTCAGCGCCGGCAACCAGATTATTTCTGATCTCCATAATGCTTTCAAGTGCTCTTTCTCTTCCGGTATATATCTGGGCAAGCTTTACATCCGACACGATCTCGGGCTTGAAGTAATTGCTTAAAGAGGGTTCAACCACCGGTATCTGCATTGCAAAAAGACTGTTGGTATATTTTCCGAAACATTCCCTGTTAAAGAAATTCCCCCATCTTCCGACAAGCTGTCCCAAGATCAGTCCGACTATGCCTGTATCCAGCAGAACAAACGAATTGATCTTTTTAACCTTCGCATAGATGAATACACTCAGAAATGCGACGATCACGCCTCCGTAGATCGCAAGACCGCCGTTTCTTAAATTAAATATCTGAAGAAGATTGTTCTTGTAATCATCCCATTCAAAAGCTACAGAGTACAATCTTGCGCCAATCACGGAACAGGGGATCGCAATAAGAGCAAAATCGGAATAAAGCTCAGGATCCTGTCCGCTCCTCTTCGCCTGCCATCTCGCCAGCAACAGGCCTCCGACCATGCCGCAGGCAATGATGATACCGTAAAAAGCAATATTAAAATTCCCTATAGTAATTCCTCTCGGTACCTTTCCCAGATGAATTCCTATATTCGGAAAATTGATACCATATTGGTTATTCCACCATGAAAACATAAAACTTCCTCTTTCCTGTCAAACGTTAAACCTGAACAGAACAACGTCTCCGTCCTGCATTACATAATCCTTACCCTCGGAACGAACGAGTCCCTTTTCCTTTGCGGCATTGAACGAACCGCATGCGATCAGCTGGTCATAGCTGACTATCTCGGCGCGTATAAAGCCTCTCTCAAAATCAGAATGGATCTTGCCGGCAGCCTGAGGCGCCTTTGTGCCTTTCTTTATGGTCCATGCCCTGGTTTCCTTCTCTCCTGCTGTCAGGTAGCTCATGAGACCAAGCAGGTCGTAGCTGGCTACGATCAGCTTTTCAAGACCCGAGCTCTTTACGCCCATGTCATCAAGGAAGGCCTTTTTATCTTCCTCAGACAGTTCCGCAAGTTCCTGCTCTATCTCGGCGCAGACTACAAATACACCATTCCCCTGCTCTGCGGCAATCTTGCGTACTGCGGCAACATGAGGATTTGAAGCTCCGTCGTCTGCAAGGTCATCCTCATTTACATTCGCAGCATATATAACAGGCTTCGAAGTAAGCAGCCAGAAGCTGTCGATCAGCTCCTGCTCGTCCTCGTCAACGGCTTCATATGCTCTGGCGGGCTTGCCGGCTTCAAGCAGGGCCTGAAGTTTCTTCAGGACTTCGACTTCCTTTGCAAGTCCTTTATTGCCGCCTGCAGCGGCTTTGGCGCCCTTGGCGATACGTTTTTCTACTGTATCGAGGTCGGCAAATATGAGTTCAAGATCGATGGTCTCAATATCCCTGGCCGGATCCACGCTTCCTTCTACATGAATGATATTGGAATCCTCGAAGCATCTTACAACATGAACTATCGCATCAACCTCGCGAATATGTGACAGGAACTGGTTTCCGAGACCTTCTCCTTTCGAAGCGCCTTTTACAAGACCTGCGATATCAACAAATTCGATAACAGCGGGGACTGTTGATTTCGAATTGTACATGTCGGTCAATACTTTCAGCCTTTCATCCGGTACCGCAACAACACCCACGTTGGGATCGATAGTGCAGAACGGATAATTGGCGGATTCCGCTCCCGCTTTTGTCAACGAATTGAACAATGTGCTCTTCCCAACATTGGGAAGACCGACGATTCCTAGTTTCATAACAGATATTTCTCCTTTAAATCAATATTTCTCATTATTAAATTTTTCAGCGATCATTGTCATCATGAGTATCATCCGCGCCGTATGAGTTGGCATGGTTCCCGCTCATTGATTTCAGTATATTCTTGTTCTCGTACATCTTCTGGTCTGCACGATAGAAAACAGCTGAAACGCTTTTATCATTTTCATATTTCGACATACCGCATGCCACAACTATACCGCCGTTTTGGGTTGCTTCGAGGTTGTGGCGCGTGATCCTGTCAATCAGATCATCTATCTTGGAATAATCTACGCCCTGGACAACAACGGTAAATTCATCTCCGCCAACCCTGAATACCGGACTGCGCTTAAAAGTATTGCAGATCAGCTTACATGCATTCTTAATATATTGATCGCCGGCCTGATGTCCTTCGGAATCATTGATCTTCTTCAGATCGTTGACATCAAGTATCACGATCGCAAATTTGGGATCCTTTCCGTCTATGATCCGCTTATTCAGTTTATCTTCTTCATCCAAATAAGCGTGCTTGGTCTTGACTCCGGTCAGCGCATCTATATTCGCTTTTGTCTGTGCCAATGACAGACGTTTTTCATAATCTTCTTCCTGCCTGATCAACGCATCGATATCACTGATGCCTACTATCAAACGCGCTCCCTCGCTTTCTTCGACCATTGCGGCTTTCAGCTGGACATATCTGGGATTACCGTCGATCACAAGACGGTTGTTCATTGCAAATATGCCATTCTTTCTGACGTCTGACAAAACCCTTTCTTTCGTGAAAATATCGTTAAATCGCTTGAGATCGTCACGATAGATCATTTTCTTTATCTGTTCGGCGGATTTGCCGAAGAAGTCATCTCCTTCCCTCGGCAGATCAAGACAGTTCAATCCGTCAGTCGCGCTGAATTCACGGAATTTGCCCGTATCGGGTTCAACTGTATAAACACACAGGAAATCCCCTACCAGAGCTTGCAGGCGGTTATATACAATCCTTTCTTCATTAATACGTTCTTCTGCATGCCGGCGTTTCATTTCTTCATCTATGTCACTTATACCGATAATGATATAATCCTCATCATCTTCCATACGGGTAATTTTCATGTTTACAAACATATTGCCCTTTTTGGTAATGATGCGATAAGTCATATTGAAGATCTTATTTTTCTCCAATTGCTCAACAAGATTATCTTTATTGATATTATTGAGGAATTCTTCAACATCATCCCGATATACATACTGAAGAGCCTCGCGTTTGCATGATTCAAAGAACGCTTTACCGCGGCGGGCTTCAACGAGTGTTCCCGATTCATTGTCGTTTCTGTATTCGATAAAGTCACCGTTCTCAATATTAACATAGAACAGATCGGCATATCCGTGGGCAAGAGTCTGCGTTATATGCGTCAGTATTATCTCTGAATTCTTTGACTTTTCATAAGCCTCTTTGGTAAGGGCGTTCTCGCGCTGGATACGAACCAAATCGGTAACATCCTGACACATTCCGAGGGTACACAGTCTTCCTGCAGAGTCGATATATTTCAGCTTTGTGGTCTGGAACTGTCTCTGATTGCCGGCGGCATCGGGAACATCTTCAAAGAAAATATAGGGTTCATCCATGGAAAGAGCCATGCGGTCGTCTTCCACGAAATGTTTCGCTGTCTCGGCATCAAAAATCTGTGCGTCGGTCAATCCGATAACACCTTCGGGATCGTCTTTATGCGCATATTCGGCAAATGACTGATTGCATGCAAGATAAATACCGGTTTCGGCATCTTTCGAAAATGTCAG
>JAGCZE010000486.1 GCA_017960415.1 Lachnospiraceae bacterium | reverse complement strand
TCGAGACTTACTTCGGTATCTTCGGTCATCTCCTCGATCGGATTGGGCGTTTTGAGCGAATCGTTGATCCCGTCAAGGAAGCCTACCATGATCGGAAGCTTGCAGCCGAATTTGTCAGCAAGAGCCTTTACGGTACCTTTGACCGGTTCGTCCGGATTTGAAAGGATCTGCCGGTAAATACCCTTTTCGATGTTGAAATAATTACCCCAGAAATAATCTGATTCCTGTTTGGTTTTTTCCTGTTCATAGGCAAGAGCACGCCATTCTGACAATAAACTCATATTTAAGTGACCTCCGTTTGTTATTATATTATGATCCGGGTAATCAGCCGGTCTGAAAGACCGCCCGGATATTAAAGTCCGCCTCATAGTTTATCAGATGAAAGAAATATCGTCAATTATTCTTTTTTTACATATTCCTTTACCAGGATCATCCCGTCGTCTGTACTATTGCCGCTTCCGCGGGATAATTCGTTCATAAATGCGGTCATATGCTCGTATTCGGAGTCAGTCAGCGCCATCCGGACAGAGACTTTGTCGGAAAATTGGGTATCAATGACATTCAGGCTCAGGCGCTCCGCTTCGTAGCGCAGCTTGCCGTAGGAATCGTAATCGGCAGTGAAGACAATATTTTTCAGAGGACGCATTCTGACAACGGCAGCATTGTCGATCGCGAGTTTTGAAGCATCGCGGTAGGCTTTTGCAAGAGGCCCGGTTCCGAGAAGGATGCCTCCGAAATATCTTGTCACTATAATGCAGACATTTGTGAGCCCCGCGGCCTTGATGGATTCAAGGATCGGGAGCCCCGCGGTCCTTGAAGGCTCGCCGTCGTCATTGGCCCGTTCGAGAGGAAGACCGGTTCCTATTACGTAGGCGAAGCAGTTGTGCCGTGCGTCCCAATATTCTTTTTTTATCGAACCGACGAATTCGGCAGCTTCCTCTTCACTCTCTACGTGATGAAGAAGCGCGATGAAACGGGACTTTTTCTCCGTTATCTCGCCGGTTGAATCTTCCGTCACAGTCAAATACTCGTTAAGCATGATAAAACTCCCTGAAATAAAGTACGGTTCGCACTAAAAAAATACAATGTTTGAAATTCAAAATGTCTTGTGGTATAATCTTAATTTGAAGTATTGCAGTCAATCACCGTGAATGACTGACGGTTCACGGATAAGTATATCGTATTTTGGAGGTTTTTTCAATGGATTACGGAAGACAAGGTGTCGCTGACAGGCAGAAAGACGTCCGGTCCACTACTTCGAGACTTGCTTCCAAGTTCTGGATCATGGTATTAAGAATTCTGCTCATAGCCATCGTTGTGGCCGGTATTTCAGGAGTTATGGCCGTAGGAGGAGCTTTTAAGGGACTGATAGATACGGCTCCCACGGTTCAGCTTGCGAAACTCGACGATACAGGATACAGTTCGACGTCATTATTCTCGGACGGGACACCGGCACAGATATTTGCCGGAGCACAGGCCAACCGTATTTATGCCACGATCGATGAGATACCGCTGATGGTACAGCATTGCTTTGTTGCCATCGAGGACGAGCGTTTTTATGAGCATAACGGTATCGATATCAGAGGTATTTTCAGAGCGGCATATTCGGTGGTAAAGGAAGGCGGGCTTGATTACGGCGGAAGTACGATCACACAGCAGATTTTGAAGAATGTTGTGTTCGGCGGAGGTAAGGAAGCCAATTTCCTTGAAAAGATCAAGAGAAAGATACAGGAGCAGTATCTTGCGATCCAGCTTGACAGTATTCTGACCAAGGATCAGATACTGGAATATTATCTGAATTATTGTAACTTCGGTAACGGTAATTACGGTATCAAAACTGCCGCAGAGGGCTATTTCGGCAAGGAGATCTCGGAACTGACATTGTCAGAAGCAGCGACGCTGGCGCCGATCGCCCATTCCCCCACATTCAGGAATCCTCTGACACATCCCGAAGAAAACGCAGACAGAAGAAAAGCCTGTCTTGATTACATGCTGCGTCTCGGTTGGTGTACCCAGGAGGAATATGATGAAGCTTTGGCAGACGATGTTTACGCGCGTATAGCTGCCTACAGCAATGAACATAAGGGCAGGACCATCACGACATTCTCGTATTTCACCGATGAGCTGATAGAACAGGTTCTTTCCGATCTGCAGACAGATCTCGGATATACGGCGGAACAGGCGCAGAACCTTCTGTATTACGGTGGCATCAGCATTGAGACAACACAGGATAAAGAGATCCAGGAAATCGTAGACAAATACTTCACCGATGAAGAGTATTTCCCTCCTTTTGGATTTACGAGTTCGACGGGATCCTGTTACGAGCTTACCTATGCTCTTTCGGTATTTGATGAGGAAGGCAATCCGACTCATTACCAGAGGAGCGATCTGTTAAGGTATTTTGCAGATTTTGTTGACACCGAGGGACTGTACTGGCATGAGGACGGCGGAAACAAGGGTATCAGCGAGTTATGTCTGTCACAGGACGATATTAACGCCAAGATAGATGAATATCGTGCCGCAAGGACCGATAACGGCCGTCTCAAATATATCGAAAGCAAGATACTGACACCACAGCCCCAGGCTTCATTTACGATCATGGACCAGGCTACGGGCAAAGTACTTGCGGTATACGGCGGAAGAGGCAAGAAAACAGGCTCTCTGACGCTTAACAGGGCTACGAATACTTACCGTCAGGTAGGATCGACTTTCAAGGTACTGGCTTCGTTCCTTCCGGCAATAGACGGAGCGGGACTTACACTTGCTACTGTGCAGGATGACGTGCAGTATTTCTATCCGGGAACGAACAAGGAAGTTATAAACTGGTACAGCACAGGATACAGGGGCCTGCAGTCCATCAGGGCCGGTGTATACAATTCGCTGAATATAGTTGCGGTAAAGACCCTTGAACAGGTTGGCGCTGCACTCGGTTATGAATATCTTGAGAAGCTCGGATTTTCATCACTTGTAAAGAATCAGGTCGGTGAAGACGGCAAGGTTTATTCGGATGTCAATCTGGCCATCGCTCTGGGCGGTCTGACCTACGGTGTTACC
>JAGCZE010000485.1 GCA_017960415.1 Lachnospiraceae bacterium | reverse complement strand
GCTCGGGGTATGCCATCGAAACGGCCGAGTTGGCTCTCGGATGAACGGTGAGGGGCTTGTCGTATTTCAGGCAGAGGCCTGCAACCTTCTTTAATTCTTCTGTATCGGAATACAGACCGTGCTCATACATGAGGCCTAAGGATACGCCAGCCGCGCCCTGTTTAAGGTTCTCCTCGATGATCGAGAGCATTTTGGCTTCCTCTTCGGGAGTCAGCTTTCTGTTGGAATAACCGCTGACAGCGGCTCTTGCGGAGCAGTGGCCAACAAGAACTGCCATGTTGCAGGGCATTTTCCCATCGACTGCTTCTGAGTAGGAGTTGATGTCACCGTATTCTCCCTTTGTGTTCCTGAAGCCGAACAGTCCGCCTCCGATCTTGTCCTTAAACTCGGAATCCTTATCAAAACCGATCTCAGAGATTCCGCAGTTTCCCGCGATAAAGGTCGTCATACCCTGACGGATGAAAGGATCGAAGTACGGAAGAGAGTCGTTCTTGATCGCGAACCAGTCGTTGTGCGAATGTCCGTCGATAAAGCCTGAAGCCACAGATTTTCCGGTGAGGTCAATGGTGCGGTCGGCAGCATCCGTAAGAGAAGACGCGACCTTAACGATCTTATCGTCCTCGATCAGGATATCACCGCGAAAAGGCTCGGTTCCTGTTCCGTCGTAGATCTTTCCGTTTTTCAGAAGTGTTTTCATGATCAGTATCCCCCAATACCATTATTGAATTTGTCTTTATTGTATCACTTTTAGAGTTATGGTAAAATATAAAACTAAGAGTTTCCCTCATGGGAAACTCTGACAGGTGCGCCTGTCGGGATAGCGCAGCGATCCGTTTTATATCGAGCAAATTGCGAAGGAATTCGCGAGATATATAATGCAGTATACATTAAGGAGAAAGGCATGAAAAGTAGCATGATGAAAAAGTTAATAACCTGTCTGCTGGCGATTGCCTTTATTCTTGGGATATTCGGCAATGCAAGACCCGCGTCGGCCGCAGCGGCGAAGCCTGCAAAAGCGAAGCTTACGGCTGAGGCCGGTTCGGACGGCAAAAGCGTCACACTTTCGATAGCGAAGACAAAGAACGCCGAGGGCTACAAGATCATGGTAAAGAAGCCCGGTTCGGATAAGTTTGTAAAGCTTACGACCATAAAGGAAGACGGAACCGGGAAACGTACCTATACCGCGAAGAAGCTGACTGCGGGAGAATATGTATTCAAGGTGCGCGCGTACTTAAAAGACGGTTCGAAGACCGTCTGGGGCAAGTACAGCAAGACCGTATCTGTAACTGTCGGAACTGCTTCGGCGGCAGGGAACGCCCGGACGGCAGAGCTTGGCTATATAACAAAAGAGCAGACCAGGATCGAGACCGAATACCTGATATTTGACATCGAGCCCAATATTTATATTGTTCCCGGACTCGCCGAAAAGGCTGACGCGGTCTTCCGCGCGATGGAAAAGGTCACCGGAAGGTCGGTTAAGGACGGGAAATATTATAACGGGAAGATCAATGTCATTGTTTCCCGATATGAGTCGAATAATACTAAGGCCGAGAATTCCGGCCGTACCGAGGGCGGTGAAGACACCGTATGGCTGGCTCCGTCAGATCTGTTCATTGAGGACGGATATTCATTTACACATGAGCTCGGACATGCCTTTAACCGCGAGTTTACCGGAGGCTTTGCCGGAACCGTGATGGATGAGGGCTTTGCTGCCTATACCGAGTTGAAGATCATGGATCTTCTGGCAGAAAAGAACCCGAATCTGGGTGCCATGCTCGGATCCTCGGATAAGGTCAGATATAATATGACGGTCGATGACTATGAAGTCATGTATGAAAAGTCAGTCGAATACTGGATAAAGCATGCTGACGAAGCCTACGATTTCTGCTGGAACGGAGCTTACGGATTGGGCTTCAGGCTGATGGGATACCTTGAGGAAAAGTTCGGGAACTATACCTCGTGGTTCGAAAACTATGACGAGATCGCCGCTGCAAGGGCAAAGAGCTCAGGTCTTGAACAGATCGATGAGCTCGAAGAAAAGACCATTGCGAATCTTGCGATCAGGGCATTGAAAAACACTTACGGCGAGTCTGTTATCGATGATTTCTATGCCTGGATGCAGGAAAATGAGTACGGCAGATTCGATGGGGACGATTATTACGAAAAGAGCAACTCCTTTGCCGCGGTAACGGAATTTACGGTCTATCCGTTTTACTGGTGGGCCGACAACAAGACAAAGATCCCCGGCGGCGAAAAGACCGAATACAGCGATCTGAAGGTAAATATCGCCCCTGCTGAGTATTATCTCAGAGAATACAAGGGCGAGGATACGTCCAATCTGATCCTGAACGTTTCGGAGGGGACGACCGTTGAACTCTACGACATTGACGGGAAGCTGATCGATACGGTGAAGAACACGCAGATCCCGCTTGCGGGAGTGGCTGCGGTAAAGCTCGTCGGAAAAGGCGAGACGATCTTTACGATCACCGGATATCATATTTACGATTACGGATACCATTAAAGACCGGAGATTAAAAGACCGGTCATGAAAGGCATTACATGGAAGACATCAAAAGTCTGAGCATTGAAGAGCTGCAGACCTACCTCGAGGGCATCGGGGAGAAGAAGTTCAGAGCGGCACAGGTGTACGAGTGGCTG
>JAGCZE010000484.1 GCA_017960415.1 Lachnospiraceae bacterium | reverse complement strand
TCTCAACGATCTCACCGAGCGTTGCCTCACTGCCGGGGTAGATATAAGCGGTATCAAAATAGTTGACTCCCTGTTCGAAGGCAGCCATTATCTCTTTTTCGGTCTTATCGATATCGATCGAATTGCCTTTTTTACTGAAGCGCATACAGCCGTAACCGAGCAGAGACAGCTCCCGGCCGTATTTATCCTTTCTGTACTGCATAGTAAATAACCTCCTGTCGAGAGCGCAGCGATCGGCAGATGGTTGCATCGGTGGCGCTCTCGACACCGATGCATACAGTTTGAAAGTGCAGTGCACTTTCAAACCTGGCCTCCCCAATATTACAGATCTATACATCTGCGAACTCATTCCGCTGTATAAAGAATAGTTCGATCTGTGTTTCCCTAATAATACCATCCCAAGCTGGGTCTGCCAATGCATCCGGGCCATTATTTAGCGAAATTTCATGGTTTTTATAATGCAGACAGAATATTTATCATTTGGATAGGGATTCCATTATTCCTATTTTGGAGAAGGGCTTTTTGGTCCGTGATAAGCAATACTTATCGCGGACTATCATTTTCCCGTAGTTTTCAAACCATCATGGTCGTGTTAACATAGACCCATCGTAAATGAAAGGAGAAACAACATGAAAAATTTCAATTCCGTAACTTGTATGTGCATGTGTCGAATGCTTTACTACCGGACAAGTAAGATGGCAGGGTGTAGGCACTTGTTGCCGTGCACTTTTATATCATAAAACGGTCTGAACCGTAAGCCATTTGTCCGGGAGAGATAAGCTTCCGGATTTTTCTTTTGCCCGGAAGGTGAGCGTAACAATAAAGCAATCTTCAGCAGGAGGATATAAAAAAACAGGAAAAGGATAGTAAATAAGGAAATAAACAAAGGAACATATAAATAAAGAGCATGAAAACATAAAAAGGAAAAAGGCGAGAGGAGAATAAGATATGTCAAACAGCTGCACATTGGATTTTTCAAAGAGAGAGAAGATAAAGACAGATTATACGGATGAACTTGCAGAGCAGTTCGCGGCAGAGGCCGGAGGACTTGCACCCCGTCCCAACGAGCAGAGGGATGAGACCAATGAAAGAGGCGTATTTGTAAGACAGCCCAATTCATTCATCGTACCCTTCGGAGAAAAGGAAGGCGAGCATAAGGCGGAAGCCAACCGCTTCGCGATATATTGGGCACACGGCTGCAACTGGTCGAACAGACCGGTCATTGCAAGAGACTTGCTGGGATTGCAGGATGTAATAGCCGATCAGACCACGAGTCATTCCGGAGAGACCAACAAATACGGCCACGGTTTCTCGGATCAGAAGGACTTTAAGGATCCCATCACCGGAGTTCATTTCCTTTCGGAATTCTATAAGAATGCAAATCCCGAATACAAGGGACGCGCAACTACACCTACATTTGTTGATGTAAAGGAAAAGAAAGCGGTCAACAACGATTATCACCGTCTTTCAAACTATATTGAGGTTCAGTTCAGAGCCTTCCAGCCTGTGGATGCTCCCGATCTTTACCCGAAAAAATACAGAAAAGAGATCGATGAATTCAATGACTGGCTCTTCCCTCATATCAACAACGGACATTACCGCATGGCATTCGGTGTTTCGTGGGAAGCCTACAATGAAGGCTACGAGGATTTCTTTGATTCGCTTGAAAAGCTGGACAAGAGACTTGAGACCAACCGTTTCATCTTCGGTGATTACATTACCGATTCGGATATCAGGGCTTATGTATCATTAGTAAGATGGGAAACCGGATATTTCAGGTCGATAGGTCCTATGAAGAAGAGGATTACCGAATATAAGAACATCTGGGGATATATCAGGGAGCTGTATTCGATACCTACATTTGCGAAGTATACCTTCTTCAGGGAAGGAAGAGGCATTGGCGGTAAAGGCGGATTCTTCAAGGGATACGAGGAGAGGATAGTGCCTCTGATACCTTTCGAGGAACTGTGGAAGACCGATCATGAAAGAGCGAAGCTTTCGGACGATCCGGAAAATCTGTTCCTGAAGCATCCGGCAGATGAAACTCCCGAGGATTACCAGTCGGAAATATCGAAGACGATCTGGAATTCACCTTCATGGGAGGACAGGGAACCTACGAACTACAGACCGGATTTCGACGTTACGGTAAATCCTCTCAAGGGATTGTTGAAAAATGAGAAATAAATTGCGGAGAACCAAAGAAAAATAAAAAGTAAAATTGGTATAGATAAGGAAAGAGGAGAAAAAGATCATGAAAAGAATAAATCGTAATAATATATTCAGAAGAAGCCTGGCACTCGCATTTGCGGTACTGTTCGTACTTGCATCGCTTACAGGCTGCTCAACTACAGGCAAGGGCGGAAGCACTGCAAATGCGGTAACAACAGATCCTAAAAATGCAGGAGGGGAAACAGACGACGGTGAAAAGATCGTGAAGATCGCAATCAGTTCGGACCCTTCGTTTACATTCGATGCGATCGGTGACAGCCTGATGGCAACAAACGGACTGCTCCGCGAAGGACTTACGAGATACGGTGACGGTGTCCTGGTAGGAGGCCTGGCAGAAAGCTATGAGCACAATGATGATTATACACAGTGGACCTTCCACTTAAGAGAGAGCGGCTGGAACAACGGCGAGCCCGTGACCGCGGATGACTGGGTATACGCGATCGGTGCGATGCTCGACGGAACGGCACAGCTGAGCTTTGCGGATTTCCTGTATGAGATCAAAAATGCACGCGAGATTTATACCAAGGAAAAGGATGTATCGGAACTTGGTGTAAAAGCAATTGATGAAAAGACTCTGGTATTTGAGCTTGCTTATCCTGTAACATATTTTCCGTATCTGATCACACATCCGATGCATTTCGGATACGACCGTGAGTTTTCTCAGAAGGTCGGAGTTGAAAATGTAGGTACAGAAGCTCAGTATTCCCTCAGCAACGGTCCTTTCTACATTGACTCCTGGGAGCATGACAATCTGCTCATATTCAAGAAAAACCCTTATTACTGGAACAAAGACAATATCAAGATCGATCAGGTCAATGTATATGTAATCCCGAACCAGGCAACACAGGTCAATCTGTTCCTTAACGGCGAGCTCGATGTGGTTGATTTCGCTTACCAGAGACTGTCCGCTATCGAGAGTGCGGGCTTTAAGGCACAGACTTATAATAACGGCCGTACCGCATATCTTAACTACAATCTGACCAATGAATTCCTGAAGAACAAGCATATCAGACAGGCGATATCATCGGCAATCGATCGTGACGGTATCGTAAACGGTGTACTTCATGTAGGATCGACCGCAGACGGATTCATTCCGGTAGGCCTTGCGGGTGACGGAAGTAAAACATTCCGTGAGATCGTAGGTAATAATCTTGAGTATTCATATAATGTGGACAAGGCAAAGGAACTCTTAAATCAGGGTCTGCAGGAGCTTGGACTTTCATCTCCTTCGGACATTAAGGTAAGCATCCTTTCCAGCAATACCGATGAATTCATTGCGGTATCCGGTGCACTTCAGCAGCTACTTCAGGACAATCTCGGAATAAAGGTGGAAGTTGAGACCACAGATAGCAGCGCGTTCAGAACCAGAAGAAACGCATTTGAATTCGATATAACCCTCCAGAGCTGGGGCGCTGACTGGGATGATGCTACGAACTTCCTCGGAGGATATGAGCGCAACGCATCGGCCAATCCGGCATTGTTCATCAATGAACAGTTCAACGAAGCATATCACGACGCAACCTACAGCACTGACCTTACCGAAAGGATCAGGCTCCTCGGCAAGGCAGAGGGCATACTGCTTGAAGAAGAGGGCATCACACCCCTGTATTATACCGGCCAGTATTACGCAGTTTCGAACCGGATCGAAGGCGTTTTGAGAAGAGCGGTCGTACCGTATCTGGATATCTATTTTGCTGATGTTAAGTGATAAAACATTGCATATCATCCTCCGGTAAGTGACTTGATGCGAGGGTCATTTACCAAAGAAAACGGAACCGAGTGCAAAAAAGCATAAAGTTCCGTTTTCTGATTTGTGCGATAAGCGAGGGGAAGTTCCGAAAGCTTGCTTTCAGGAAACTGCTCCGAGCGAACGGTTATCTTGCGAAATTTGGCCGCAAGATGACTAAGAGCATCGAGCAGGGGCTTCAGCCTCCTACCCGATGATGATTACTGATGAGGAAAAAGCCATGCGAAAATATATCATTAAGAGAATCCTGCTTGCTCTGGTAACGATCTTCGTGGTAATGACGATAACGTTCTTCATGATGCATGCTATACCGGGCACACCCTTCAGTACCGGTAATGATACGATATCCGCGGAGACTCTCGAAGTCCTGATGGAGCGCTACGGGCTGGACCAGCCTCTGTACAAGCAGTATGTCAGATATGTCGTCAATGTATTTCGCGGTGATTTCGGCGTTTCGATGTCGAACGGCTACAGAAGCGTAAGCGAGATAATCATGACAGCATTTCCGGTTTCTGCCGACCTTGGACTGCGAGCCCTGATCTTCGGAGCGACTGCCGGAATCCTGCTGGGTATTGCAGCGGCGATGCACAGAGGTAAAGCGGTAGATCATGTTTCTACGGTAGTTGCGATCATAGGCATATCGGTACCCAGCTTTGTACTGGGAACGGTATTTCAGACGATCTTCGGACTCGGTGTTTCCGGATTTGTGAAAACGGTGTTCCATACGGACTTTCAGTTATTTCCGATAGCCAGATGGGAGAGCTTCAGATATACGATCATACCGAGTTTTGTACTCGGAATGGGAACTGTTGCGGGATTGGCGAGGCTGATGAGAACCTCGATGCTGGATGTGATCGATCAGGATTACGAAAAAACAGCCAAGAGCAAAGGTAATTCAACAACCGCGATAATCTGGAAGCATGAGGTCAGAAACGCTCTGATGCCGGTAGTGACCGTGCTCGGGCGCATGATAGGAGGCGTTGTTACCGGGTCATATATCATCGAGAGCCAGTTCGCAATCCCGGGTCTCGGCAAATATCTGGTAAACAGCATTACGGCAAGGGATTACACAATGACCATGGGGCTGACGGTATTCTATTCCATCTTTATCGTAGCGAGCATGCTGCTCGTGGATATCATGTATTGCGTGATCGATCCGAGGGTAAGGCTGACCAAATAAAACATGGACCGGGAATGCAGATAAGGCTGATAAAATGAGGTATGGACCTGGAACGCAGATTAGACGGTCGGTTCCTGAAAAAAGATGAACCGGGTATGGAGGTTAAGGGCATATGGCAGCAGTTACGACCGCAAAGGAAACGGTCAGTTTTAAAAAAGATTTTACAAGGGTTCAGAGGGACATCGCGGCAAGCCAGAAGATACACAGGGAATCGATGTCCTACGCACAGGGAGTTATCCGGACCCTCAAGCAGAACAAGGTGGCAATGGTTTCGCTCGGATTCATTTTGTTCCTGATACTTGTGGCGGTATTCGGACCACTCATCTTCCCGGATTATGAGAAACAGGATCTCTTAAATACACTGCAGGCTCCGTCACTCAAGCATCTTCTTGGTACCGACGAGCTTGGAAGGGATGTACTGACAAGGCTGATACGCGGAACCAGGATTTCACTGTTCATAGGATTCGCGGCAGAAACGATCAATCTTGTGGTCGGTATCATTTACGGCGGTATCGCGGGTTTCCTCGGCGGAAAGGCCGACAATATTATGATGCGCATCATTGATGTACTCATGAGCGTACCGCAGACACTCGTAATGATCCTGATGCTAACAGTGCTGAAAAGAGGCATGGGAACGCTGATCCTTTCGCTTACGGTTACCGGATGGATCGGGCTTGCAAGGCTGGTCAGGGGCCAGATACTTTCGCTTCGCGAAAATGAGTACGCAGTTGCTGCGAAGGTTCTGGGAGCCGGCAAAAGAGAGATACTGTTTAACCATCTTCTGCCCAACACTGTAGGTCCTATCATTGTAAATTACACAATGAGCATTCCGGGCGCCATTGCAGCGGAAGCCGGAATGAGTTATCTCGGACTCGGTATTTCGGTTCCGGAAGCAAGCTGGGGCAACATGCTCCAGTTCGGCGCAAGCCAGTTTCCGGCAACCCTGTGGCTGTTCTTTGCCCCGGCGGTATTGTTCGCATTATCAATGCTTGCGTTCAATCTGCTCGGTGACGGCCTGCGGGACGCTCTTGATCCGAAGATGAGAAGATAGATGATACTGTTCACGGGCCGGAGGCCTGATAATCAGTTTGGAGACAGAACTTAAGTTTGAAAGTGTATTGCACTTTCGGCATGGAGGGTAATAATAAAATGCTTGAGATCAAAGGGTTGAAAGTATCGTTTCATACATATTCCGGTGAAGTCCAGGCTGTACGCGGAATAAACCTGAAACTTGATGACGACGGGATACTCGCTGTTGTGGGCGAATCGGGATGTGGTAAATCGGTCACCGCACAGAGCATCTTACAGCTGCACGATCCGGCGATCACGCAATATAAGGACGGGGAGATACTGCTGGACGGAAAAAACCTGTTGGAACTCAATGACAGACAGATGCAGGAGATACGCGGAAAAGATATCAGCATGATATTTCAGGATCCGATGACTTCACTTAATCCGACAATGACTGTCGGAAACCAGATCATCGAAGTATTGCGTGAACATGAGAAAACTCCTGACGGGAAGAAGATAGCCCGCAAGGAAGCCTTTGACCGGGCGGTTGAGCTGCTGAAAATGGTCAGGCTTCCCAACCCGGAACGCAGAATGAATGCATATCCCCACGAGTTTTCGGGAGGACAGAGGCAGCGTGTGATGATCGCGATGGCAATGGCATGTTCACCGAGGATACTGATCGCGGACGAGCCGACTACGGCGCTCGATGTAACGGTACAGGCCCAGATCATCGAGCTGATGAAGGAAATGCAGCAACAGCACGGTACTTCGATCATCATTATATCACATGACATGGGAGCGGTTGCGAGCATAGCAAAGAATGTTGCTGTAATGTATGGCGGGCTGGTGGTGGAATCGGGAACGGTAGAAGACATTTTCTACCGGCACGAACATCCCTATACGAAAGGACTGCTTGATTCGGTACCCAAGGGAGGACAGCCGAAGGATAAGAAGCTCGAATCAATCGAGGGAACGCCTCCGGATCTGGTGAAGCCTCCTGAAGGATGCCCGTTTGCCGACAGATGCAAATACGCGATGCAGATATGCAAGGATCATCTGCCGGATGAGACCGGCATTTCCGAAAACCATATGTGCAGATGCTGGCTGCTTGATCCGGAATGCCCTCAGCCGAGGCTGTCAAGACAGAAACTGGACAATATATGAAATGTGACGGATAAGACCGGAATTTGATCACGGCAGATCAAAACAGAAAGGAACGAAAGATGTCCGAGATTTTATTTGATATACAGGAGCTGACTAAAACTTTTGAGGTTGATAAGAACAGAGTCCTGAAAGCGGTGGACGGTATATCATT
>JAGCZE010000483.1 GCA_017960415.1 Lachnospiraceae bacterium | reverse complement strand
TCTCGGTCTTTTCGGCCTTCTTTGCGGGAGCCTTCTTGGCAGCAGGCTTTACAGCTTTCTCAGCTTTCTCTTTTTCTGCCTTCGGGATATCGACTACTTCAAAATTATTGTTGACATCCTCACCGAATGCATACAGAGTATCAAGCGCTTTGTCTGCGTCCTTCTGACTGCGGAACTTCGCAGCATATTCGATCTGCCATGTATTGATGAAATGATTGTCTGCAAGACTCTCAACATAACCGCTTTCGCCACTGAACTTGTTAATCCATTTAATCGCTTTCATTTTCAGATGTCCTCCGTTTTTGAATCTTAAATGATTATAAGCTATATGGAGTATTTTTTTCAATGGACAAGAATAACAGAATATGCAGGATAAAGTACATTTTTTCGGTGAAAATTCACAATGTATCCGTAAAAAAGGTCCGTCGGCTTATGCCGGCGAACCTGTAATGGTATGCGATAAGTGCAAGCAGTAAATACAAGATGGCTTGTAAACTAAGGGGTGAATAGTATTATTACGATACCGAATAAGGATGCCCTCCGAGCTTTGCCTCGAATTCATTCACCGGAAGAGGTTTGTCGAAGAAGAAGCCCTGCGCGACCCTGCAATTGTTCTTCCGCAGTGTTTTGACCTGCTCAAGCGTTTCGACTCCTTCGGTGACGCATTCGAGACCCATCTCAAGGGCCATAGCAACAACATGGCTGTACATCAGGTCTGTTACGCGGTTGTCCAGGTTTTCGGATGAAGGAAGAAAGCATTTGTCGATCTTTAATACATCCCAGGGTATCTCACGTATAAGGTTAAGGGATGAGTAGCCCATGCCGAAATCGTCGACCGAAGTCATGATTCCCTTTTCGCGGAGGGCTGCCGCAACACGCTTAAGATCCTTGAATTCCACATCGGTAGTGGTCTCGGTTAATTCTATCTCGATATTTTCATGAGGAACATCGTTGTCGTCAATGATCCTCAGAATATGATTTACGAGATCGACGTCCATCAGGTGTTTTCTGGAAAGGTTGACAGAGATCCTTATAGACGGCTTTCCTTCGAGCAGCCATCTGTGAATATCCCGGCATACCAGGTCGAGGATCCTGAAATCCAGACTGCAGATATCGGTATTCTGCTCAAGTATCGGGATAAAATCTGAGGGAGGAATGAGTACTCCGTCGTGGAACCATCTGCACAGAGCCTCGGCACCCACCACTTCGCCGGTATTTATGTCTACCTTCGGCTGGTAGTAGATCTTGAACTCATCATTTCTGAGGGCGGAGGG
This sequence comes from Lachnospiraceae bacterium, assembly GCA_017960415.1. The sequence goes on along the minus strand of JAGCZE010000483.1, from coordinate 2,085 downwards.
AAGGAGATGATGTATCCTCATGTCATGCTCTTTTTCCGCCAGACGTGATTCGTCATAGTATGAAATACTGTCCGTGCTGCCTGATTTCGCATCGGAAGCCGCGGCAAACACGCGCGTCAGTATATCCTCGGCCCGCTCGAAAACAAAATCATCCCCGATCTCGTATACTCCGATGTAAGAAGAGACCATTATACGCTTTTCACGGTCATTGTCGTAAATGACGGTCGTATTTGCGATCCGGTCGATAATGCTTTTTGCTTCGGAAGTATCGAAAATAGCCAGGAACGAATCACCTCTGACACGACAGACAAAACCTTTGTCTCCGATAATATTCCTGACCGTGTTAAAATGATTACGGATGACAAGATCGCCGCTCTTGCGTCCGATATCCTGATTGACCATTGTAAAATGTTTGAAATTGTAGTTAATGACAGTTTTACCCGTGAGCTTTCCTTCATCATTGAGTCTGTCGATGAAACGTGTAAATGCGTTGACATTCGGGTAGTCATCGGAATCATGGAATACAAACTGCTCAACGGTTTTCTGAAGCCTGTTGCGGCTGATGAAGCTCTGGATGCACCGCATGACAAGATCTACTTTTCGAAGATCCTCTTCTGAAAGCATGGGCTCGTCTTCGGCAATATACAGAGTTGTTATGATAACTGCCTGGGTTTTGGTCACATAGCGTTTGTAGAGCGCAACCTTGTCGGCGTGCCCATTGTCATATTCGGAGAAAACCTCACCCTGACCGTCTTTCTCGGCGCTCAGGCTCCTGTAGAATTCGGTTACACCTTTGGCGATATGAAACATCTCACAGAAAACGGCAACATAAGCGGTAAGATCCTCGCGACGGAAATTCTCGGGATCTGTCAGCAATGCCATCAGGTTCTGAAATGTTTCATCAAATTGAGCTTTTTGAGATCTATCCATATATAATATGCTTCCTTTGTAAACGGATTACAAAAAAGATACATATACATCATACCACATCTGTCTTATAAATACAATACTTGTGATAATAGCCGGAGGTATTAAAAGATAATAAAAGTATCGGGAATACGCTTTATCTGTAAGCATACATCTGATATAATAGTATGAATCGGATTAAGGCCGCAAGCTTTGCCCGCAGCGCTTTCGGCACCGATGCAACCATAAGCCGTTCGCTGCGCTCTCAACATGGAGGTTAAAAAAATGAAGCTGGCAGAATATGAAAAGAGACATATCGATTTCCTGCGTGAAAACGCAGCTGAGTGCACACTGTTCCTGAAACGTGAGGATTTTGAGCCTTTAGAGGCAACCTGCAGCATAGCGCTTTACGGTAACGGAGCAAGAAATACCGTCAAGGGAGGAACAGGTTCCGGAGATGTGGATTCAAGATTCTTTGTGAATTTTGAAAAAGGACTGGCTGACGCCGGATTCAGCGTTATTACGAAAGAATGGCTTGATTCTTATGACCGGATCAGCGGCGAAAATTATAAAAAATACGTCAAAGAGACCAAAAAAGCCGCACGAAGTGCGGGATACATGGCGGTGGTCTATTCGATGGGGTGTTTTCCCGCAGAACCCGACTACGATCTTGATCTGTCAAAAGAGGCGGATATGGCGGTCTATGTCCTTTCAAGAAATTCGGGAGAAGGAAACGACAGACGCCTGATCGCAGGGGATGTATATCTGTCGCGGACCGAGATACGCGACATACTGTGGCTGAACGAGAACTACAAACGCTTCCTGCTGGTGCTGAATACGGGCGGAGTCGTGGATCTTACTCCGGTAATGAAAGTCAGGAACATCCTTTATATTTCACAGCTCGGAGTTGTGACAGGCACGATACTTCCGGATATCATACTGGGCCGCGCCAATCCGTCGGGCAAGCTGACCACATCCTGGGCCTGTCCCGAAGCCTATCCGACTTATGACAATTTCGGAAATCTTCAGAAGGTTGAATACAGGGAAGGAATTTTTGTCGGCTACCGTGTCTTTGATACGGCGGACCGGAAACCGCTGTTCCCGTTCGGATACGGCAGGTCATACTCTGATTTTGAGATCGGATTCTTATCCGCTTCGATCGACAAAAGCAAGGTCAAT
>JAGCZE010000482.1 GCA_017960415.1 Lachnospiraceae bacterium | reverse complement strand
CGGGTCAGACATCTGAATTCTTACGTAAATACAGCTGTCGGGGGCAAATTTCAGGGAACAGCTGAAAATATTAAATAAAAAACAGGAGGAAAGCACTATGGCAGAAGTTATCATCAATGAAAACAATTTTGAAGAAGAGGTATTAAAGAGCGATATTCCCGTTCTTGTGGATTTCTGGGCAACCTGGTGCGGTCCCTGCAAAATGCTCGCACCGGTCATTGAAGCGATCGCAAAGGATCATGAAGGTGAGTTGAAAGTCTGCAAGGCAGATGTTGACGACAACGGTGATCTTGCCGAGAAATACGGCGTTTCAAGCATCCCGACCGTAATCCTTTTCAAGAACGGCGAAGCAGTAAAGCGTTCGGTAGGCTCAAAGAGCCGCGGCGAGATGGAGAAATTCATCGCAGGATAAAACTGTCGCCCTAAACAAACATACGTAAGAACGGATCCAACATTTTTTGGATCCGTTCTTACGTATGCTATATTAGTGCGACAGACATGTCCGTCACATCTTACACGTCCGTCAGGGTTGCGAGCATGACAGCCTTGATTGTGTGCATGCGGTTCTCGGCTTCGTCAAATACGATCGACTGGGGTGATTCGAATACCTCGTCGCTGACTTCCATGCAGTCTATGCCGAATTTCTCGTAGATCTCACGGCCGATACCGGTCTTTAAGTCATGGAATGCGGGCAGACAGTGCATGAAACGGCACTGCGGACCGGCTGCTTCCATGATATCCGTGGTAACGCGGTAAGGTGAAAGATCTTTGATCCTCTCTGCCCAGACTTCCGCGGGCTCGCCCATCGATACCCATACATCGGTATAGATCACATCGGCATGCTTGACAGCCTTGACAGGATCAGAGGTAAATACTATGGTAGCGCCGTTGGCAGCGGCAATATTGCGGCATTTTTCGATCAGCTTGGGATCGGGGTAATACTTCTCGTTCGAACATCCAACAAAGTGCATTCCCATCTTGGCACAGCCCACCATCAGAGAATTCGCCATATTGTAACGTGCATCACCCATAAATACGAGTTTGCGTCCCTTCAGGCCTCCGAAATGCTCACGTATCGTCAGAAAATCAGCCAGTATCTGTGTGGGATGGAACTCATTGGTCAGGCCGTTCCAGACCGGAACACCTGCGTATTTCGCAAGTTCATCGACATTTTCCTGGCCGAAGCCGCGGTATTCGATACCCTCAAACATACGGCCGAGAACCCTTGCGGTGTCGGCAATGGATTCCTTCTTGCCTATCTGGGAACCCGAAGGATCAAGATAAACCGGATGAAGTCCTAGATCCGCAGCCGCAACTTCAAAGGAGCAGCGCGTTCTGGTGCTGGTTTTCTCAAATATCAATGCTACGCTCTCCCCGTGAAAAATACGGTGATCGATATGTTTGTGCTTTTTCTCTTTCAGGTCAGCGGCCAGATCCAGCAGACCTTCGATCTCTTCCGCCGAGAAATCAAGCAGTTTTAAGAATGATTTTCCTTTTAAGTTCAACGACATACTACGCACTCCCCTTTCTATAAAACTTCACACCTCATCCGTCAGCACTCCGTGCTGACACCTTCCCCTCAAGGGGAAGGCGATAAAACAGTTGTGTCCGATAACAGACAACCATCCATTTAATGCCTTCCCCTCGAGGGGAAGGTGGCCACGCAGTGGCCGGATGAGGTGTATTCATTTATAATTCCGTTTTACTTCTAAAGCCCTTCTTACAGCTTTCCCTGCTCTCTCAGAGCCTGCACGGTGGTCGGAAGACCCCACAGATTGATGAATCCTGCTGCCTGATTCTGATCGTAATCGCTCTCGCCGAATGTAACCAGATTCTCTGAATACAGCGAATAAGGCGATGTTGTGCCGGCAGGGATGATGTTGCCCTTGTAGAGCTTCAGCTTAACCGAACCGGTCACATATTTATTCGATTCATTGGCAAATGCGGTAAGCGCCTCCTGCAGAGGTGAATACCACTTGCCGTTGTAGATCAGATCCGCATAATCAACCGCAAGCTTCTGCTTTACATGAAGAGTATCCTTGTCAACAGTGATCATCTCAAGCTGCTCATGAGCCTTGTACAGGATGGTTCCGCCGGGTGTTTCATAAACGCCGCGGTCCTTCATTCCTACGAGACGGTTCTCTACGATATCAATGATTCCGATACCGTTCTCGCCGCCGATCTTGTTCAGCTTCTCGATGATCTTCGATGCCTTCATCTTCTCGCCGTCGATGGCTACGGGTGCGCCGGCTTCAAAATCTATCGTAACATATGCGGGAGTATCGGGAGCCTTCACAGGAGATACGCCCATTTCAAGGAATCCGGGCTTGTCATAATCGGGCTCGTTCGCAGGATCCTCCAGATCCAGTCCTTCATGTGACAGATGCCATAAGTTCTTATCTTTTGAATAATTGGTCTCGCGGGAGATCTTCAGCGGAACATTGTGTGCCTCCGCATAATCGATCTCTTCGTCACGGGATTTGATATCCCACTCTCTCCAGGGAGCGATGATCTTCAT
>JAGCZE010000481.1 GCA_017960415.1 Lachnospiraceae bacterium | reverse complement strand
CAGCTGGAGATAATCGATAATGATCAGTCCCAGATCGTTTTCAAGCTTTAATTTACGACATTTCGTACGCAGCTCCGCCACAGTGATACCCGATGTATCGTCGATAAACAAAGGTGCGTCGGCGATCGCATCGGCATTGCGCATCAGATCTCCCCAGTCATTGTCATCGATCTTGCCTACACGCAGCTTCTGGGAGTCAACTCCCGAATTCATCGACAGAATACGGCTCACGATCTGGGTCTTCGACATTTCCAGACTGAATATCGCAGTCGGAACACGAAGCTTCAGAGCCGCATGCTCGGCAATATTTAGTGCAAGCGCGGTCTTTCCCATGGAAGGTCTCGCTGCGAGCAAGATCAGGTCGGACTTCTGCAAACCTGCTGTCATATAATCGATATCATAGAAGCCGGTAGCAACACCGGTGATGGCCCTTGAATCCCGGGCTGCCGCTTCGATATTGTCCAGGACTTTGTTCATGATCTGGTCGATAGGCTCAATATCGGCACTCTTGCGGTGCCTTACAATTTCATATATTCTTTTTTCGGCTCCCTCAAGTGAATTCTCAAGGCTTTCCTGATCGCGATAATTCTCTTTGACTATCTCCTCAGCGGTATTGATCAGCTGACGCTTGATCGCTTTTTCCGCCACAATATCGCAATGCTCGGAAATATTGGCCGACGAAGGAACGGAACGTATGAGATTGCTCAGATTTTCCAGCCTGCATACCTCTTCGGGAACGCCCTTTTCCTTCAGTTTGTTCAGAACATTTATAAGATCGGGATTCTTATGCGCATTGAACAGCTCTACAATGGCATCAAAGATCACCCTGTTGGTCTCGTCGTAAAAATCGTCTGCCGAGAGCTTCTCGGAAGCTGTCATGACTGCGTCTCTCGACATCAGCATCGATCCCAGGACAGATCTTTCCGCATTCAGATCCCGTGGTTTTTCCCTAATAAAATCCGCATCAGCCACTTTATAATCCCTCTGACCTTAAACTAATTTGACAATAACCGTCATATTGGCTGTAACCTTGGGATGCAGCTTGATCCCAACGCTGAACTCTCCGGCACTCTTGATCGAATCGGACAGCACCAGCTTCTTCTTGTCGATATCATATCCGAGCTGATCCTTGATCCCTGCGGCAATCTCCTTGGCCGTAACCGCACCAAAAGTCTTTCCGCCTTCTCCGCCCTTCATTTCAACGGTTATTTTGGCCGAATCAAGCTTCTTGCCGAACTCTGCGGCTTCCTCATACAGTTCTTTCTGCCTCTGAGCCTCCTCAGCCTTACGGATCTCAAGCTCCTTTATATTCTTCTCGGTAGCCTCAACACCCAGTTTCTTGGGCAGGATAAAGTTCCTTGCATATCCGTCGCTAACCTTGATGATCTCGTCTTTCTTACCCTGTCCTTTTACATCTTCCAATAAAATAATCTGCATTTTTATATCTCCCTTTCCCTATCTGATCCTCATCTTTTTATAACAGGCTATCTCCGGTATTTCTCTTACTTACCGGTCTGCAAAGAATCTACAGTTCGCCCTTCTCGATCATATTTTTCAATACTTCCTTGACGCGATCCATTGCCTCAGGCACCGTACAATCCGAGAACTGGACACCGGCAACGCTCATATGTCCGCCGCCGCCGAGTTTTTCCATGATAACCTGGACATTGACTTCGTCAATGGACCGGGCACTGACATAGATCGTATCATTATAATTCGTAAATACAAAGCTTGCCTTTATATTGCTGACATCCATCAGCTCATTGGCGATCTGTGCGCCAATGACGGTAGGACTGTCAAGACCGTCCGGAGTACATTCGGCAAAGGCATAATTGTCCATAAAGATCTCCGAATCGGCTATAGCCCTTGCCTTGGCCATATACTCGTGCATATCGGTCCTGAAGGCCTTCCTGATACGTACGACATCGGCACCGCTGTGGCGCAGGAACGCTGCCGCCTCGAAGGTCCTGATACCGGTCTTGGCCTGGAAATTGTTGGAATCGATCATGATACCCGCAAATATCGCATCGGCATCCTGCTGCTTGAGCTTGACGCCTGTTCCGATATACTGGATGATCTCGGTAATGATCTCGCTTGCGGACGAAGCCGACGGCTCAATATACGAGAGCGCCGGATTCTCGATCGCCTCTCCCGACTGACGGTGATGATCGAGAACCACAACTGAGCGCGATCTTTCAATCAGTTCCGGACACTCGGTGTGACTCGGACGGTTCACGTCTACGACCACGACAAGTGTCATATTATCGCACATTTCAAGGGCTTCCGCAGGTGTAATGATCATATTCGGATACTCGGGATTGCCCTTAAACCGGTTCAGCATAACATCATATGCACCTGTCGAATCTCCGATAACGATATGAGCTTCCTTATTGAGCGAAGCAGCGATCTTGTATACACCGACCGCGGTACCGAAAGAATCGGCATCTCCGACCGAATGACCCATTATAAGAACCCTGTCCTTGGTCTCCATGATCTCGCGCAGAGCCTGGGCTTTCACACGTGATTTTACACGGGTATTCTTCTCGACCGAACTGCTCTTTCCGCCAAAATACTCTATCATATCGCCGCCGCGGATAACAACCTGGTCGCCGCCTCGTCCGAGCGCAAGATCGATGGCGGCCCTGGCCTCTTCATAGCTCTGGTTCAGGCCAGAAGCATTCACGCCGATACCGATACATAATGTAGCGGAGATCTCATTTCCGATATTTACCGAACGAAGTTCATCGAGTATCGGGAATCTGGTCTCTTTCAGCTCCTCAAGATAACGGTTCTGGAGCACCAGGATATATTTGTCCTTTTCAAGCTGGCGGATCAGCGCCTCATAATTCAGGAAATACTTGTTAATACGCCTTCCGAGCATCGCCGCAAAGAAAGATCTTCTTTCTTCCTGGACGCTGTCGAGGGCTTCATCATAATTATCGATATATACGAGTCCGACAACGGTCTCTTTATCACTGATCTCACGCTTCAAGCTGTTGATCACGGTCTCATCGTACAGGTAGACCGCTATCAGACGTCCCTCTTCGCTGTCAGCCGGAGCATGCTTCTCACTGGACCAGAACGAATCGCTGCCAAGTCCCTCAACTGCAACATCTTTCAAAAGAACACGGAAATTCTTCTCTCCGAAATCAAGATATACCTCTTTGTCGGAATTCACATCCGGAATACAGCTTTCATCAAGGCTCGGAAAGAAATCCGTGATCGGCTGTCTTGTCTTGACCTTTTCCCCAACCAGCCAGATAAAGCTCTTGTCTGCCCAGAGAATACTGCCTTCCCTGTCGATCAGCGCATAGGGCAGTTCAAGCTCCGAGGAGAGCCTTCTCTGTATCGTTCCGTAATTGACCGCAAACGTCACAAGATCACTGATCAGCCTCTTGCGTTTGACCATATAGAATACGGCAAATGCGCCGCCGTATATCAGGATAAACACCGTTGCAACAACTCCGGCTCTGACATCGATGATATACATATATATGTTCATGAAGACCAGAAGTGCCATCAGACCGATCGGCCACATCAGGATGCTGCGCAGCAACGGCAGCAGTTTCTTCTTTCTGTCCATAAGTGTAAATACCCCCGGGGAATTCAGATAAAAACCTTCAAACGTCAGTATACCACATTTACACATAAAAAAAAAGAGTCAGCTTTATTATCACGCTGACTAAATAATGGCATAAAAAATGAGCTGACCTCTTTTCGAAAGCCAGCTCATACAGATCTGCATTACTCTACTGTGTAGGGCATAAGTGCCAGATGGCGTGCACGCTTAACAGCAACGGTAAGCGCTCTCTGATGCTTTGCGCAGTTACCGGTGATCCTGCGGGGAAGGATCTTTCCACGCTCGGATACGTATCTCTTAAGCTTGTTGACATCCTTGTAATCTACACCGGTAGCGGTCTTCTCAGCGCAGAAAGCGCAAACTTTCTTCTTCCTGCGGATAACTCTTTTTTTCATCGGAGCATCTTTATCGGACTGCTCTCTTGTCTTATTGTACGGCATTACTGCACCTCCTAATCGATATTTTCTTAAGCGGCACCGCATGTTGCAACATCGCGGTGTCGAAACCGATCAGAATAAATCAGGTAAAAGGTAACTCGTCCTCGATACCTGTGGGTGAATTCATGAATCCGTCGCCCGAATCCGCTGTAACAGCAGGCTTTGAATTACCCTGGAAACCGCCGTTTCCGTTCTGATAATCTCCGCCGCCCTGCGCGTTCTTGCTTTCGGCAAATTCGATCTCATCACAGATGATCTGAACACTGTATCTCTGGTTGCCGTCCTTGTCCGTGTAGTTGTCGTTCTGTACACTACCGGAAATAACGACTTTGGTACCTTTTTTCAAATATTTTTCAACAAATTCAGCTTGCTTGCCAAATGTTGTGCAATTGAAGAAATCCGCATCCGGCTGACCTTCACGCTTAAAACGGCGGTCAACGGCAATGCTGAACCTTCCAACAGCTGTTGAACTTGCTCCCTGACTATATCTGACCTCCGGGTCACGGGTAAGTCTACCCATCATAATTACTTTGTTCATTAGACCTCCTTACTCTTCGTCCTGTCTAATGCATAAGAATCTGAGAACGTTCTCCATGATACGAACCTTAGCTTCGATCTGTGCGGGAACGCTTGTCTCAGCATCGAATTGGATGAAATAGTAATAGCCTTCACTCATCTTCTGAATGTCGTATGCCAGTCTCTTCTTGCCTGCGTCTTCAACCTTGATATCGGTTGCGCCAAGCTTTGCGATCATGTCCTTAACATTGTTAAGAACCGCTTCTCTGGCCTCATCCTCGATAACTGCATTGACAACTAAAGCTAACTCATACTTCGTCAT
>JAGCZE010000480.1 GCA_017960415.1 Lachnospiraceae bacterium | reverse complement strand
CCGGCTTCCTTAACCTTAGTCCTGAACTCGGCGATAGCAGCTTCAACATCATCTACAAGACCTGCCTGAAGAGGAGCGAGGTACTGACGCATTACATTGCTTACAGCAGAACGTTCCGCACTGTATGCTTCATAATTCTCCGAGAATCCGTCATAGATGTTTACATTCGGGAACTTGGTCTTTGAGCCGATCTCAGCATACTTGTCAAACATTTTCTGAAGCTCTACGTCGGTTGACTGAGGAAGCTTTGTAGCTCCGTTTCTGAGATTCCAGGTATTGAAGCCTTCGTAAGGGAAGGTAACGGTCTCGCCGGCTGCTTCCTGAAGGTTTTTGTAAATACCGTTTTCTACAGTGTAATGAACTCCCTTGATGCCGTACTGCATAAGCGCATTTACTTCGTCATCGCACAGCAGTGTCTGAAGAACAAGCAGAGCTCTTTCGGGGTTCTTACAGCCTCTTACGATAGCGCTTCCGTTCTGGGTTGCATGGCCGGGATAAATAACGCCCTTATCCTCGCCGTAAGCGATATAAGCTGACTGCCAGCCTTCACCTGCATTATTGAAATCAGCGATGGCGGTGATCTGCTTGTTGGGGTTCTGACCTGCAACTTCGGCTACGCACAGTCCGTTCTTGTATGCATCGGAGTTATTGGTATCCGAAAGGGCACTCTTTGACCAGAAGCCTTCGTCTGCCCATCTCTTCAGCATCTTGATATCATCTTCGAAATCAGTCGAGAACCAGTAATCATAAACATCCGAAGGTGTATCGTAATTGGCGGCAAGACCGTAATCAAGTCCGTTGGCATTTACCCAGGGATACTTGAAATTCAGAACCCATGCCGCGTCAAACGCGGTCTTGAATCCCTGGCTCTCTTCGGTAGTTACGGTAAGAAGGCCCTGATCGGGATCGTTTGCCTTTATTCCGAGAAGATATGCTTCGATGTTCTCAAGTGAATCGGGAACAGGAAGATTGTACTTTACTCTCAGATCTTCTCTGTATTTGAATCCGTTGCTTACATACTCAGCCCAGGTATTGGGAACGGCATAGATATTTCCGTCAACCTTGCACATGTTGAGCATGTTGTCGCCTACCATGGCTTTGAGCTCGGGAGCAACGGTATCCAGCATTTCGTCAAGCTCTACAAAAGCACCGGAGCTGGCAAGAAGGCCGTAATTCAGCCAGTTGGCAATGTAGATCAGATCGGCACCCTGCGAAGTGATTTCATTTGCGTATTTCTGCTGGAACTCTGTCCATGTTGAGAACTGCATATCGATCGTTGCGTTGCACTTTTCAAGCAGTTTCTCATTGATGGCAGCTTCAACCATCTCCTCATCCTTCGGTGCGTCGCCCATTACGTAGAATACGAGGTCAACGCGTTCTGACAGGTCAAGACCTTTTGATTCGCTGCCATTTGATGCGGCATTGCCGGCAGGTGTGCCGGTTTTGCTGTCATTTACGGGAATATCCACAACCCCCTCTTTGTCAAGCTGCTCAGCCGCTGACTGTGCTCCGGTGTTTGTACATCCGGTAAACAGCCCGACGATCAGTACCAGTGACATTACTGCTCCTAAAATTCGTTTTTTCATAAATAATCCTCCTTTTTTATGTACACATTTATTGTGTTTGAAATTTATCCGCAAAACGCTGCTGTTCGGTCATTTTGCTAAATTATCCCTTTACGGCTCCGACCGTGATACCCGATACAAAGAACCTCTGTACAAAGGGATAGAAGAGAAGCACCGGACCGGTTGCTACAACAGCCATCGCCAGTTTTACCGATTCGGTCGGCAGATCCGCGGTCTTCATGCTGACATTTGATGCCATCTGTTTCATGGCAGTGGTCGCATTCAGCAGATCGTACAGATAGAACTGAAGCTGCCAGGTGGAAGAGTTGGTGCTGAACATTGACGATCTGTACCAGTCGTTCCAATAGCCCAGGGCCAGGAACAGGCCGACTGTCGCAAGACCGGCTTTGAGTACCGGAAGGACTATCCGGAAGAAGATAGTGAAATGACCTGCGCCGTCTATCTTCGCCGCTTCCGTTATCGCATTGGGAACCGCTCCGACAATAAAGGTCCTCATCAGTATTACGAGGAACGGACTCATCAAAGCGGGAAACCATATCGCAAGCGTATGTCCTTTCAGATTAAGCACATTGGCATACATCAGATACCAGGGGATCATTCCACCGCCGAATATGCTGGTAAAATAGATCAGAAATGAGACCTTGTTCCGATATTTGAATTCGGTTCTTGAGATCACATATCCCGTAAGCGTGATCATCATGAGTCCCAATGATGTTCCGACTACGGTATAATATATATTCATCTTGTATGCCTGCAGGATATCCTTGGGCGAGTTGAAGATGGTCTTGTAGGCTTCAAATGTAAAATTCCGCGGGAACAGGCTGTATCCCTGCTTCAATATCGTTGCATTATCCGTAAATGAACCCGAAACGATTATGATGAACGGCAGTACGCATACGATAGCGCCGACAGCCAGCAGGGTATATGCGATAACATTAAAGATCTTTGTCCCGGTGGACTTTTTGATCCTGGTCGGTGCAGTCTGCACCGTATCCGGCTTTTTGCTCATGATGATCCTCCTGTTTTATTTAGAACAACGCATATTCGGGATTCTTTCTCTTTACGAGGAAATTCACCAGTACGATTATCAGGAATCCGAACAGAGACTGATACAATCCGGCTGCGGTACCCAAACCGATGGAAAGGGGCTGTGTCATCGTTATCCTGTATACATAGGTATCAAAAATGTCCGTAATGTTGAACAGAACGCCGTTGTTTCCGATAAGCTGGTAGAACAGCTCGAACTGGCCCTTCATGATACTTCCGAGGGCATAGAGCAGCAGGATGATGAACGTAGGCTTTATATGCGGAAGGGTAATGTATCGGATCTGCTGGATATCGTTTGCGCCGTCTACCTTCGCGGCCTCGTAAATTTCGTGGTCTATACCGGTAATCGTTGCCAGATATACAACCATTCCGTAGCCGATATTTTTCCACAGATAGAACAATGTGATGAGGAGCGGCCAGTAGGAAGGCGTATTGTAGAAATCGATCTTATCCGCGCCCGACGAAGTGATCAGATTATTGATCAGACCGTGCTGATATTCAAAAACGTTATACACGATAACCTTCAGGATTACGAAGGAAACGAAGTAGGGCATGAACATCAGTGTCTGGGAGGTCTTCTTGTACCATTTTGAAGCTATACGGCTCACAAGTATCGCAAAGAAGATCTGCAGTACATTTCCGATACCGATGAATATTGCGTTATACAGGATCGTGTTCTTTGTAAGCCTGAAAAGATCTGCTTTTACAAGAAATTCAAAGTTCTTCAGCCCCACGAACGGACTCGCAAACAGACCGTCCCTGAAATTAAAGGAAGTAAATGCGAAGTATACACCAAGCATCGGAAGGTAGTTGTTGATCATGAAATAGACAAAGGTCGGGATCAACATCACAAACAGCGGCCAGTTCTTTTTAAGTTCATGCAGGAAGCCGTGTTCGTTAAATTTTTTACGTTCTTTGGCTTCGATTTTCTTTATCAGGACATAACCCGTAATGGAAAGAACCAGCTCCACGTATACCCATACGGCGGGGGTAAAACCTTTTACCTCGAATTTAATGTTGGAAAAAATGACAAAAGCTATCGTGGCAGCGGCCGTGATGAATTCAAACAAAAACGCGCTTTTGCCTGCGGCAAGAGTATCAAGCTCTTTTTTTCCGTCCATGGGTTCTGTAACAGTTTTTCCGTTTTTGGATATTACAACTGTTTTTCTGTCTTTGGCTACTGCATTGATTATCCCGTCTTTAGCTTGGATAGCAGTCCGGATAATAAAGGCAAGGTTGAAATAGATGCAGGTTATCATCAGTAACAGCAGCACCATCGCAAACAGTCCGATGCGTCCCTGGTTCGCGTACTGCACAAAGGACAGAAGGTTGAAAAGGTTATATCCCGTAAGCAGATTGGCGGCCATATCTTTGGTCACACCGATATTGGAAAACAATGAGACCAGATTGATCACGCTGATCCTGTTAAATACAGGCAGCGAAAGGATCAGAAACAGAACACTGAATCCGCAAATCCATTTCTTTTTCATGAATGTCCCTCCTGCAGTCTTTTGGAATATGTGGCTGACTGTTATCCGGCTTTCTTTTAAAACCTGACGATCTGCTACAAGTTTGCTTTTTACTGAGATTTTGTCGTTTACTGAGAATTTGTCATTTGCTGAGACTTTGCCATTTACTGAGACTTAGACTCTGCTGGGGCTAAATTATATACTAAAACGTTTTATATCTTTCGAGACGTAATTTAGCATATAAATATAATTTGAGCAATAGTATAAAACTTTTTTTATTGAAGATGCATAATAAAACAGTTGAATTTTGGACACAATATACTAAAACGTTTTTGTAAATAATCTTATTTTGAAAACACGGTATATATTCCATGGCCGATATGTTTGTAAAAAAAACAGGATATAAATTAACATGCGGATATTAATGACGCTAAATGAAGTATTGACAGACATACTGTCAAAGTATATAGTCATATCCAATAATTTTTGAGAAAGGGATTTTTGATATATGAGCACCGTGATCGATAATAACGAGAGATTTTTATATGAACGACCTTCCGTTGAAAGAAAAGATGAAATCATAAGCTTTCTGGAAGAGTTTGTTGAGGCACATTCGGAAATAAACGGTACCGGCGGGCTTGACAAGGTCTTAAAAGGCTGGACCTTCGAACAGGCTTATGAACGCTGTATGAGAACGGAAGACAAAGAATATGCCGAAAGTATCGGAAAATGCCCCGGAAAGACTTTTTGGCTCATACGTAAAAATGATGATAAGATAGTAGGTACGATCAACATCCGGTGGGACTTAAACGAGAAGATGCTCCGGTTTGCGGGACATATAGGATACGGTATCAGGCCAAGCGAGCGCAGAAAGGGCTACAGTAAACTGAATCTGTATATGGGCCTCAAAGAGGCACAAAAGCTGGGCCTGGACAGAGTAATGATAGGATGCTCGGCATCGAATACCGGGTCCGAAAAAACTATCCTTGCATTGGGCGGAATCCTTGAAAGGCGCGGCATAGACCCCGAAGACGGAGAAGAAAGCT
>JAGCZE010000479.1 GCA_017960415.1 Lachnospiraceae bacterium | reverse complement strand
TTCTTTTGTTTGTTATCCATTTTTCTTAACCTCAATTTGCCCACTTCTTTTCAAGATATTTCGAAAGGCAGCTGATGGGCCAGCATGCCAGAAAATACAGCAGGAATATCACCGCAAATACGCCGAATGCGGCGTTTGGCGCAGTTTTCCTGTTTGCCTCAATGATCTGCTGCCCTACTTTGAGTACCTCTACTATGCCGATCATCATAACCAGGCTTGTGGTCTTGATCATTCTTGTGATCAGATTGATGGACAGCGGCAACAGCCTTCTGACTATCTGCGGGATTATGATATAAATATATGTCTGGATCCTGCTGAAGCCCAGTGCCTGACTGCTTTCATACTGGATCGGCGGGATACTGATAAGACACCCTCTGACCAGGTCCGCCATCTCGGCGCTCCCCCAGAAAGAAAACACGATAAGTGCCGCAGTTTCTGCCGAGAGATTGAGTCCTGTCAGCTTCGTAAATCCGAAGAAAACAATAAACAGCAGAACCATCTGGGGCATGATCCTGACGATCTCAAGATACACCCTGAGGATCGCATTTATGACCGGTTTCTTCGATGTCATCAGCATGCCGAGCACAATACCCAGCACTATGCTTATTATTACAGAGATAAGACTGATCTTCATCGCGGCGCCCAGCCCCTCGAAGAGCCGCAGCAGATTCTTCCCTTTGAAAAAAACTTCTATTCCCATATCTCTAGTCTCCAAACATACCGAAACGCGCCTTCTTCTCAATATAGCTGCCTGCAAAGGAAACCGGAAGAAGCATCAGAATATAGAATAATACAAGTAAAAACAGGCTTTCGGTCGTATTGTAATGAAGTCCGATCAGATCCTTGGCCGTAAACATCAGATCCATCAGGCTTATCGCCGAAAACACGCTGGTTTCTTTCAGAAGAAAGATCACATTTGCCACAAGACCCGGAACACTCATGCTGAATGCCTGGGGCCATATGATAAACCTGAATATCTGGGATTTTGTCATTCCGAGTGATACCGCGCTCTCGGTCTGTATCGGCGGTACCGCTTCAAGTCCGCTCCTGATGCTTTCCGCCATATAGCTTCCGCCCAGAAGCCCGAGTCCGAGTGTTCCGCAGACCTGTGCGGAGATCCTGATCCCCACGGACGGAAGTCCGAAATATATGAAAAACAGCTGAACAAGCAACGGTGTATTTCGAAAAAGCTCTACATAGCACTTTACGATAAATGACAGAACAGGAACCTTGTAATACAGTGCGAAAGCGCACCCGATCCCGAGAATAAATGCGAGCAGGATCCCCATCCATCCGATCTTTACCGTCAGCAGAAATGCCTTTCCGAACAGCGGTAAATAGTTATTTATGACTTCTAAGCTCATATTTTGTCCTTATCAATGATATTCCCGATCTGCGTCAATGACCGCGTCATCTCTTCCTGTGATCTATACGGCGTGAAAGCGTCGTTCCGAAATGCTGTATTATCTGGAATATTACTATCAGCAGGATTACCGTCGCTATCATGATATCGGTCTGCCATCTGTAATAACCGTATCTTACGGCTATATCACCGAGTCCGCCGCCGCCTACGGTTCCGGACATCGCGGAATAACCGAGAAGCAGGCCTGTAGTGATTGTCGCGCCGGTAAAGAGCGAAACTCTTGCTTCTACCAGCAGTACTTTAAAAATGATCTGCAGATTGCTTGCTCCCATTGCCTTGGCAGCCTCAATGACGCCTGCATCAACCTCGTTCAGCGATGACTCGACAACTCTTGCTATATAGGGCGCAGCACAGATCACAAGAGGTACGATCGTGGCTGTCGAGCCATAACTCTGGCCCACCACAAATCTGGTGAACGGGATCAGTAAGATCAGCAGTATCAGAAACGGTATGCTTCTGACGATATTGCAGATAAATCCGCCGATTCCGTAAATTATCCTGTTGGGTTTCAGGCCGTCTTTTCGTGTTACGTTCAGAAGGATCCCGAGAGGAAGTCCCAGAACGTATCCGAAGAAGGTTGAAACCAGTGTCATATACAGTGTATCCTTTATGCCGACCAAGATCATGTTGATCACTTTATCAGTAAACATCTTCATTCACCTCCATTACGGACAGTCCGCTTGTCTTAAGGCTTTCGATCATATCGTTCTGCAGTGTCTCACCGTCAGGAAGACCCAATATCATCTCACCCCGCGCTTTTCCGCCGACATTTCGCGTATCGGCCTTCAGGATATTCACTGGCGTCCGGTATTTCAGGATAAGATTGGCTATAACAGGCTCATAAGCCGAGTTCTCATTAAATATGATCCTGATCTTCTTTGCCTCATTCAAATGCTCCACAGGCGAATATACAGGCTGTTTCCCAAAGATCAGCTCCTTGGCCGCATCGGTCTTCGGATGCTCGAATACACTTGCCACATCGCCTTCCTCAACCAGAATGCCGTTGTCAATGATCGCAACATTCTTGCAAATCCTTGTTACAACCGACATCTGATGCGTTATCACAACGATCGTGATCTCAAGCTTCTCGTTGATCTCCTTTAACAGACTCAGGATCGATTCGGTTGTCTGGGGATCCAGAGCACAGGTTGCTTCGTCACAGAGCAGAATACGTGGGTTCGTGGCAAGTGCTCTCGCAATAGCCACACGCTGTTTCTGCCCGCCCGAAAGCTGTGACGGATACACCTTCGCCTTTTCGGCAAGCCCTACGGTATCAAGAAGCTCTCTGGCCCGTACTCTTGCCTCCCTGCGCTTTATTCCGGCAATTTCCAAGGGAAAACAGACATTGTCGAGCACATTCTTCTGTTCAAGGAGATTGAATCCCTGAAAGATCATACCGATCCCGCGGCGTTTTTCCCTGAGCTCCTTTTCCGAAAGTGTTGCCAGATCCGTACCGTCAATTATTATCGTACCGTCTGTGGGTTTTTCAAGGAAGTTGATGGATCTGACAAGGGTACTCTTTCCTGCGCCGGACATACCTATAATTCCGTAAATATCACCTTTTTCGATGTTGAGGCTCACATTGTCAAGCGCGGTTACGGTATTTCCTTTTACTTCAAATCTCTTGGTCAGATTTCTGATCTCAATCTCACTCATATGTAAAAATACCTCTTTACGTTATTTTTTCATTTTTATGCGAATGAATGGAGGTTCTTAAATAGTAACTATCATCCTAAATCACGCCTTTTGCCGGGCAGCATCCGTCCGGGTGTAAAGTTCGAGCTTCAAGCCACGGATAATGCCGTCCGGCAAAGGTTTTTATATATTTGATTGTTTATTCAAAGAAAACTACGGCGCCGTCGTAAGTGTCCTTGATGTACTGCTTGATCTCATCGGATCTGAGTACGCTTACCAAGGCTTTGATCTTGTTGTTTGACTCATTGCCCGAAAGAACCGAAATGATGTTAACATATGTTTTTGCTGCTACAGAATCGCTGGCCTCATATGCGATCGAATCCTTCGCAACCGAATAGCCTGCTTCAAGCGCGTAGTTGCCGTTTAATACAACATACTCAACTTCATTTACGACACGTGCCACCTGAGCGGCCTCGAGTTCAACGAATTTGATATTTTTCGGGTTTTCAACAATATCGTTTACAGTAGCTGTAAGGCCTACACCGTCCTTAAGCTTTAAGAGTCCGTTGTCCTGAAGGAGCAGGAGCGCTCTTGCCTCATTGGTGGTATCATTCGGAACCGCAATACTGTCACCGTCAGCTATATCGGCAAGGGTCTTTTTCTTGCCGGGATAGATACCGAAAGGCTCGTAATGAATACCGCCGGCATTTACCAGATGTGTGCCCTGTTCTGCGTTGAAGCTGTCTAGATAAGGAACATGCTGGAAATAATTGGCATCGAACTCGCCCGATTCAACCACAAGGTTGGGCTGAACATAGTCCTCAAATACTACAACATCGAGCTTATAACCGTACTTTTCAAGACTGGGTTCTGCCTTTTCAAGTATTTCGGAATGAGGTGTAGCCGAAGCTGCAATCTTGATGGTCTCACCGTTGCCGGGCACGATGTCAAGTGCGCCTGCGGCTGCTGCTCCTGCTGCCGTTACGCCTCCCTCAACAACAAGGGTGTCTTCATACTCTTTTCCGTATGTTGAAAGCAGTGTAGCCTCATAATCGGCATGGAAGAAGTTCTCACCTGCCAGCGACTTGATCTCATTATTGATCCAGTCAAGAAGTGTGGTATTGCCCTTGCTGACTGCAGGTGCGATGGTGTCCTGACTTCCGAGTGAAGGAATGCCTACGGTATAGCCCTTATTTTCTATAGCAAATGCGATTACTTCTGTATTGTCATTTGCCCATGCAACACCGGTACGGTTCTCAAATGAAGTCTTTGCGGTTGCGTAGGTGTCAAACTTCTGAAGCTTGATATTGGGATGGTTCTTCTCAAGATAGGTCTCTGCTGTAGTTCCTGAAATAACGATAACCTGCTCGTCAGCTCCGATCTGTGAAAGGTCGGTGATCACATGGTCATCATGTGAAACAACGCCCAATGCAACGTTCATGTAAGGAAGAGCAAAATCTACTTTCTGTGCTCTTTCTTCAGTTACGGTAAAATTGGCGAGAACTATGTCAACCTTGCCTGTTTCAAGATATTCAACCCTGTTGGCGGCCTCGGTTGATACGTAGTTGATCTTTACGCCGAGATCCTTGCCGATCCTTTCGGCAAAGTAAACGTCATATCCCTGATATTCGCCGTTCTCGTCTACATATCCGAATGGATTCTTATCCGAAAATACTCCGATATTTACCGTGCCCGAACTCTTGATCTCGTCAAGTGTTCTGTAGATACGGTTGCCGTCTGCGGCTTTGCTTGATTTTGATGAGCAGCCCGTAAGAGCTGCAATTCCAAGAATGATACTGAATAATACTGCGATAAGTCTTGATGCTTTTTTCATAATACGTTACTCTCCTCTTTTTTATTTTTTCGTGATTTCTGACTTGGTTACCGGTACCGGGCCTGCTTATCATACATTATTCTCTCCTGTTCAGGCATCTGTGATCCCCTTTCATATCAGCCTGAAGGTATAATAAAAGCCCGGTGTAAATCTACTCCCGGGCAAAGGTCTTCATAAATCCGAAATGATCGGATCTTTTATTTAGGCGCATGACATATGAGCCAGGCGCCCGACCGCATCAACTGCCCGGGAGCTTAGCATTCGACACATACACATGCATGACATTGTATAAACTGCTATCCTGCTCATACCGCATTCTCCTTTCAAAAAGATCCAAAGGTTTTTCAACCTTGTGATTAACAGCATAAACCTACTAACTTGGTATGTCAATAAGTATTTTTGTATAAATTATCCCGGCCGGAAGCTGATTTTCTGAGCAATATTGCCAATAATATGTTATAACAGGGTATTTTCCTATCGCCTTGTTATCATTTTCAATATTCCATATGGTCACGATCCATGTTATAATCGGATCAATGATCATGATAAAGGTACAATAATATTATGCTTTGGAGATACGAAAATGGACAGAGACAAGCTTTATAACCCGGGAATTGAGAAAAAAATATTTTGGGCAGGTGACTCCACTGTCGCTTTTAACCATATTGACAGTTATCCCCAGACCGGCATCGGACAGGTCTTCAATTTATTTCTGCCGGAAGGCTTTGAAGTACGCGATTATGCGGTAAACGGGAGAAGCACCAAGAGTTTTATTGATGAAGGAAGACTCAAAAAGATAGATCAGGAAATCCGTGAAAACGACTTTCTCTTTATTCAGTTCGGACATAATGATGAGAAAGAACAGGATCCCACCAGATATGCCGCACCCTTCGGGGCATACCGGGATAATCTCCGGCTGTTTATAGAAGTTGCCCGTTCACACAAGGCGCAGCCTGTCCTTATCACGCCTCTCGAAAGAAGGAATTTTGATCCGGAGACCGGTTTGATCATCCCCTCCCACGGTGAATACCCGGCAGCCATGATGCAGGTGGCAGCAGAAGAAAAAGTTCCCTGCATTGACCTTAACAGATCAAGCAGAGAACTCATGAATTCTCTTGGAAATGAAACTTCGAAAGAGTTCTTCGTTCACGTTCCTGCCGGAAAATATGCCGCATTCCCGGAGGGAAAATCGGATAACACCCATCTGCAGTATCACGGAGCCGTAACCTTTGCGGGACTCATTGCAAAGGAGCTTTCGGATAACGGGATCTTACTGCAGCTTGGTTAAAGGGATTTTTGCAGGGTTAAGAAGGTCTTAATCCTGCACATTCAGAGCAAAATCTACCGGTATTTTTTGCACCGCAGAAAGGGCATGTCCACTCAGAGCCTTCAACGTCAGCGGGCTTGATATCCGGTTCAGGCGCTTCTGCGGGATCACCGGTATCGTCCGCTTGCATTCCCGTGAATCCGGTAAAACCTGTTGTTCCATTTATGTCTGGTGTGGCTGTCATAAATGACTTCGATCCGATGGATATATATACATCATGGTCGGGCATAGTAAATGATATATGGAGAACCTTTCCGTATTCCACTCTGAGATCCGGCGCCATCACGGACACATCGTAGCTTATAT
>JAGCZE010000478.1 GCA_017960415.1 Lachnospiraceae bacterium | reverse complement strand
GACAGATACGCAACATTGTCCGGCACTATCGGAACATCTTCCGAAAAAACTGAAACATCATCTTACACTACTGTCAAAAATGAACTTTTATCGCGTTCTTTGCCTGTCATCAACGAAGCTGCGGGCGAAAAAATGCGTGAGCTGATTCTTGAAAAGAAAAAAGAAGGCGATTCTGTAGGCGGCATCATAGAATGTGTTGTAACCGGGCTCCCTGCAGGTCTCGGAGATCCGATGTTTGACGGCATGGAAAACAGGATCTCACAGGCAGTATTTGCGATACCTGCCGTCAAGGGCATAGAATTCGGTGCCGGTTTCGCTTCCGCATATATGACAGGCAGTGAGAACAATGATGGTTTCCGCATTGCCGGATTAATGACAGGCAGCGAGAATAATGACAGTTTCCGCATTGCCGGATCAATGAACGAAAGTGGGAACAACAAAAAGATCATTACCGAGACCAACAACTGCGGCGGGATCCTCGGCGGAATCACCAACGGAATGCCTCTGGTATTCAGGGCTGCGTTCAAGCCCACTCCGTCCATCGCGAAAGAGCAGCGCAGCGTGAATCTCCCTGAAATGAAGGATACTGCGCTGACAGTACACGGCCGCCACGATCCCTGCATTGTGCCGCGCGCACTCCCCTGTGTGGAAGCCGCTGCCGCACTTGCCATATATGACGCATATCTGGGGCGCAAGAAAGAATTGCCAGGAGGTTAAATATGGAGCCCACATTAAGAGAACAGATAGACAATATCGACGACCAGCTCATCAAGCTGTTCACCGAAAGGATGGAAACCGCGGCGAAGATCGCCGAATATAAGAAGGAACACGGCATTCCGGTGCTGGACCGCAAGCGTGAAAATGCGAAGATCCTCAAGGTTATGGAAAAAACGCCCGACCATCTGAAGGAATATTCCGCGCAGCTTTATGCAATGTTGTTTGAATTCAGCCGCAGTTACCAGACACAGCTGATAGGTTACGAGAATTCTCTGACTGAGAGGATCCAAAATGCCCTGAAAACAACACCTCAGCTGTTTCCCGACAAAGAGGTCATTGCCTGTCAGGGCATCGAGGGCGCCAACTCGCATATTGCCGCAAACAAGCTTTTCCGTTATCCCAATGTAATGTTCTTTAATGCGTTTGAAGCCGTATTTTCGGCTGTTGATAAAGGCCTGTGCCGTTACGGTATTATCCCGCTTGAGAACAGTACGGCAGGTTCCGTCAATTCCGTATACGATCTGATGATGAAGTACAATTTCAGTATTGTTCGAAGCCTGCGCCTGAAGGTTGATCACAATCTGCTTGCCAATCCTTCTTCGGACATTTCGCAGATCAGGGAGATCTACTCACATCAGCAGGCGATCAGTCAATGCAGCGCGTTCCTTCAGACTCTTGAAGGCGTTAAGATCATTCCCTGTGAAAATACGGCGATCGCGGCAAAGATGGTTGCCGCTTCCGGAAGAAACGATATTGCCGCACTGGCATCACGTGAATGCATGCAGTATTACGGACTTCGCTGCCTGAAATCATCCGTTCAGGACAGTTCCGCCAATTATACGCGTTTTATCTGTATTTCCAAACAGCTTGAGATCTATCCCGGAGCCGACAGAACGAGTATCATGGCGACGCTCCCCCACGAACCCGGCTCGCTGTACAAGCTTCTTTCCAAGCTTTATGCCCTCGGCATCAACTTAAACAAGCTTGAGAGCCGTCCGATCCCCGACAGGGATTTTGAGTTCATGTTCTATTTTGACCTTGATACACCCGTATATTCGCCGAAATTCATGCAGTTCATGGGCGAACTCGAGAGTGTGTACGAAACCTTCGCGTATTTGGGTAGTTACAGTGAGATCATTTGATCCCGAATGAATAGCTTTTCAGAACACCAATAGAATATAAGGAGGCCGCATATCGATGAAAAAAGCAGGATTCAAGGAACGTTTTACCTACTGGTTCGACACCAGGATGTCAAAGGGAACCATTAGTATGATCAAGATGCTGACAGTGGCAACTCTTGTGGTTGTACTGCTTCTTGCCCTGATCATTTCTGCCGGAGGCTTTGCCGAAGACGGAGGCTTCTTCTCTGTCTTCTGGAACAATCTTGCTACTGTCATCAATGCCTGGATGCCTTATGCGGACGAAGGCAGCGCCGGATATGTTATCCTGACTGCCATCGCCGCTGTTGCCGGACTCCTTCTTACGAGTGTACTGATCGGTATTATCTCCAGCGGTATCGAGGACCGTCTGACCGGTCTGAGAAAAGGGAATTCAAGGGTCCTTGAGCAGGGGCACAAAGTCATCCTCGGCCTGATCTCGGGAGAATATGAACTGATCAGACAGCTGATATTGGCCGCAGGCGACGAAAAAGCCGTTCTTGTCATCGCCGAAGAAATGGAACGCGACGAAATGGAAGACCTGATCAGGGACAATGTGGAGATTCCGAAGAATGTCAGGATCATCTGTCGAAACGTTGATATTTGCGATCCTGCTGCCTTAAGCCATCTGTCGATCCCCGACAGTGTGTCGGTGGTTATCAGCCCCATGGAGGACAGCCGCGCGGTTAAAGCGGTGCTGGCAGTGAAAAAGGTTCTGGAAGAGGAGCATAATTCGACTACCGTTGTCAGTGCTTCTGTCACCCAGGATAATTATCTGCTTCCTTCCGGCGGGGTATCCCTGATCATGCTCCAGACCTACGATATACTCGCCAGGATCCTCGCACATTCGGGCACCCAGCCCGGTCTTTCCGACGCTTTTATGGAAGTTATGAGTTTTGAAGGTTCGGAATTTTATCTTGATACATTTCCCGAAGCAGAAGGCTTAAGTTTCCGCGAGATCACCGACCGCACGGAAGGCGCTGCGGTGATCGGCATGGAGACAGGCAGCGGACTGGTGCTGGCTCCGGACCCCGAAGCGGTTCTGAACAAGGGTAGCAAGCTTCTTTTCTTTACGGATAATAAAGGGAATTACCGGATAGTACCGAAAGGTGACAGTAATCTTTCCAAAACTGATAATAAGACTCGTTCAAACCGTGATAATAAAAAGCCCGACGATCCGGATAATACAGAACTGCTGAACAGTAAGATTCATAACAAAATATCCGCAGCTCAGGCAGACAAACCCGAAAAAGTTGTGATCATCGGCAGTAACGAAGTAACGGATACCGTTCTGCGCGAGCTTCCTGAGATGAAAACAGAGGTTGTATTTGCCGATGTATCCGATGATGAAGTCAAAGAGATCACAGAATCCGCTTCCAACAGAAACGACCTTACCGTCAGCTTCTATGACGGACAGGTTGATGACATTTCGGCACTGAACGACATCATGACAGATTCCGGCCATGTGATCCTCTTAAGCAACCATGACGAAGACAGGGAAGGCGATGATATGACCAATATGCTCCGTCTTCTGAAGCTGAGACAGCTGAGAGAGGAAAAAGGTCTTGATTTTTCTATCGCTGCGGAAATGTTCAGCGAGAAAAACCGCGCTCTTGTATCAGCCTCTGACCCCACAGATTTCATTGTCGCCAACAACCTTTCATCCATGGTACTGGCCCAGATGGCTGAAGACCCCCTGTTATATCCTGTTTTTCATGAGATCCTGTGTAATGAAGGAAAAGACCTGTTTCTGGTCAGCGCAGGCGATATTCTTGAGCTTGGCAAACAGCTCAGCGTACGGGAGCTGAAAAACACCGTCCTCAATATGGGCCTTGTGCTGCTGGGATTTGTTGACAACAGCCCCGAAGGACGAAGCGTCTCACTGAACCCTTCGCCCGACAGCATTTTAACACCGGATGAGAGAGACTATCTGATAGTGATCGGCGATCAGAAATGAATGCGTTACTGATTTTCAGGTCCTTCGATCACTCCTACCCGCGTCTTGCCTCGCGCAGCGGCGCATCCCACAGGACTTTGGCGCCGGCAGCTTCCGAGATTTCGTCTACAGTTGCCCTTAAGGAATCAAGGAAGTTCTGTTCTTTCTTCTTTGACCTTCTGCCCTTGCCTTCATAGAGTACCTTTTCAAAAAACGCATCATAAGAAACGGCATAGTCTTCGTCGTCCCTGTGAGGGAAGAAGGTGACTGCCGCAGAATACCTGATCATACCGGCTGAGGAGTCCGAAACAAGCATCACCAGGGCTCCTCTTCTTTTTACGCCGTTAAAAGTCCCGTCAGCTTTAAAGTATTGTTCGTAAACGTTGATCGTAGCCATATTCTGTCCGCCTTTCCGTAATCGTTTATAATTTTCATGGTTTATCCTGATTATACTCCTTTACTGCCGGTTTTGCCAATTCCCGTCAAATCCGTCTATTTTAAATGAGCCGGTCTTTTACAGAAGCGTCACTTGCATTTTCAACCCGTATGTGTTATAAATAATCGCTCAAACAGAAAACGTAACATTTTTAAAAAGGATAATCAGATCAAAATGGATAGAATACTTGTATTTTTCAATATTACCGACAGGCACCTGTTTTGGAAACGCGTGTTGGTATGCTTCGCGGCCGTGACCGGGATGGGCTTTTTCCTGTCATTTCTGATCATGGCGGGGTTCGGAACCGATCCCTGTACATTCATGAATCTTTCGGTGTCTTCAAGGCTCGGGATATCTCTCGGAAACTGGCATTTTCTTCTGAATGCGGTCCTGCTGGTATTCGTACTGATATTTGCCAGAAAACAGATCGGCCCCGGCACGGTATTTAATATGGTCCTGATCGGCTATTACGCGGATTTTTTCTGCTGGCTGTGGAGAAAGATCATACCCGGCGCCGCCTTTACCGACATGCCGTTACGTGCCTTAGTATATATTTTCGGACTGGCCGGATTTATCATAAGTGCTGCCGTATACATGAATTCGGGGACAGGGGTCTCGCCTTATGACGGTGTTGCGGTATTTTTCGGGGAGCATATGCCGATACCGAAGTTTCTGTCACGTATGATCTTCGATTTTACCGTGATCGCAATAGGCATGATAGCCGGCTCAACGCCCTCTATAGGTCACATTCTGATGGCTCTGGGACTCGGCCCCGTGATAAGTGTCGTCGGTAAGAAGATGGCTCGGGAAAAAACTTGACAAACGGATCAAAAAGAGTAACATAGTATTCATAACCACATCAAACAGTTTTTATTAACTTGTACAGAATACTATGATCCGTTCAGAAAGGCATCAAAAATGTCCAGAGAAATAACCATACCCGACTACAATCTGGCTGAGGAACTCATCAGCTCCATATCCCACGGCATCGGAACCGGACTTGCGATCGCGGCCTGTGTGCTGTGCATAGTAAAAGCCGCTACCGGAGAAACCGGAGCGGCAGGAGTTGTCGGTGCGTCAATATTCGGTTTTACGATGATATTCCTGTACCTGATGTCAACGCTCTATCATGCGATCACCGCACGCAAAGCGAAATACGTGCTGCGCGTCATTGACCACTGCAGTGTATTTCTGCTGATCGCAGGTACCTATACGCCCTTCCTGCTGGTATCGCTGAAGGGCTGGATAGGTTGGACTCTCTTCGGCGTGATCTGGGGCCTGACAGTCATAGGTATCGTCTTTAATGCAATCAATGTGGACAAATTCGAGAAGGTTTCCACTATCATAAATGTGGCCATGGGCTGGCTTGTGGTACTTTCCTTCAGAACCCTGATGCAGAATGTGGATCGTTTCGGCATCATCATGCTGGTGGTCGGAGGTGTGGTATATACTGTAGGCGCAGTGGTCTACCGGATCGGCGACAACGTAAGATATATGCACTCGATCTGGCATTTCTTCGTACTCGGCGGCACGATCTGCCATTTCTTCGCTATATATGTATCTGTCCTGTGATCTCAGAGCTTCGTATGTTTGCTGATCTTCTCGGCTTCGAAGAAATCCGCAACCGATTTCAGTATCTGGGTCTTATTCATATTTTTCAGAAGATATCCCTGGGGCTTTAGCTGCATTACCTTCATCACACTCTCACGATCTGATTTGCCCGTCAGGAAAATGACCGGTATACCTGTGGAATTGGGCTCGCTGCGGATCATTTCGAGAACCTGGGGAACCGGTGTGATCGGCATATCGTAGTCGAGAAGTATCAGATCCGGAATATGCGTTGCGATATAGGTAATAGCCTGCATTCCCGATCTTGTAATGGTTACTGTGTAATAGTCCGAAAGCCAGTCCTGCATCATTTTGAGGAACGTTACATCATCATCGACGAGCAGGATATGCTTTCTCTTTTTTCTCTCCTCATCAAGATCGGCCAGCTTCTTCATCTGGTTTACAAGCTCCTTCATGTCAAAAGGACGCTCTACTATTCCAGAAATAATGCTTT
>JAGCZE010000477.1 GCA_017960415.1 Lachnospiraceae bacterium | reverse complement strand
TGCCGCCTGTGCCTAAGCGCGGAACCTACGAGCTGCGTTATGCCTGCCTGAACATGCCTTATCGTGGAGTCTGCCAGGTTTATCTGGGTCAGGACCGCGCTGAACAGGACTGCCGCTATCGTAAGATAAGCCAGGGCAGCCTTCCTTGTATGACTGATAGCATTCATCTTCATACATCCCTCCATAAGAAAATAGTTTTGATACACGAAACAACGCCTTGAATTATTAAATATTTCTAATCTTTCTAAAATATTTATAATCAAGACTATAGTAATGTTATCGTCCGGCAGGTTCAGTACAAATTATCCCCCCGGGGCTAATATCAGGTATCAATTTGGTATCAATCGGGGGTTTTAGGCGGATTTTGCCTTGCACCCCGGGTATAAAGATGAAATAATTTTCCAAGAAAAATAAAGAAGAAACTCGGGAAAAACATGAAAATATCCATGAAAAAGAATTCCATAATACCGGCACTTATCTACGGTCAGCTTTACGCTTTGACCGGTTCGATGTTCACGACCATCATTTACCGGCTTTTCGAATTCTACGACGAACTGACCACCTGCTACATAACTGAGGTTTTCTTCTATATCATGCAGGCGATCGGAACAGCGCTTTATGACATATTTATCAGAAGAAACGATCAGGCGCTCAAAAAACTCCCTCTGGGTATCATGATCCTTGTTCCGTCCCTTTTCGGGATCCCGGCGATCATTTCCGACAATGGGATCATGATCATCGTTCTCGGCGGAATGATGAATCTCTTTATCGGGGCTCATATATGTGCATTTTTAACAAGATTCACCACCGATATGCCGTTTGAGGACAGAGGAAAGGCCTTTGGTATCGCATATGCCATCGGAAGCATCGGCACATATCTCATTTCGCTTCCAAGCGGCGGGTCGGCTCTTACACAGGGCTACATCATATATGTGTATATGGCACTTACGGCCGTTTCGATACTCCTGGTCACACTCCTCTTGAAGGATACGGCGATCGTCCCTATCGAAAAGGATCAAAACGGAAATCCCCCGCCGCTCAAGCTCGATAAGAGCGATCTTACCGTTCTTCTGCTCATATTTATGATATATGTGATCAATTCGGTCGGGCTTCATTTCAAGCCGCCAAGCTCAGACTCCATAAATATCGTCTTTTCACGTGCGTTCTATTCGATAGGACTGATCGTAGCCGGATTCATCACCGACAAAAGCAGGAAAGCAGGCGCCATCAGCGCATTCATCGCTCTCGGATTCTGGCTTATCAGTCCCGCTCTGATGCAGAGTGCCGGAATAACAACATTTACCATACTTTTGGGCTATATTTTCCTGGGATTTACCGGAATGTACAGAATGATCTGCTTCTCGGATCAGGCTGAAAAGGATAAGAAAAAGCAGTCCATCGCGACCTTCGGCTTCGTGGGAATGCTTCTCGGACAGGCAGTCGGCACCTCGATCGGCGAGATCCTCATTAATAAACAGCTCATTCTGATCTGCGTAACGATGCTGATGTACATATTCTACGGCGCTGTCTTTTTCATCGTGATGCCCTTCCTGTATCCGGATAAAAAGAATGATCTGGGTACCCTCCCGTTCGAGGACAGAAAGGCCCTTGCTTTCGAAAAGTACGTACAGAAATACGGTTTCAA
The DNA here is from genome assembly GCA_017960415.1 of Lachnospiraceae bacterium. Next base: position 1,449 of record JAGCZE010000477.1, on the reverse strand, counting down.
CGCCAAGCAGTCCGATGTGTTAAAGCTTCTTCTCGAGGGGGATTCCAATTGTGAGATCGCAGAAAAGCTCTTCCTGGCTGAAAGTACGGTGAAATACCATGTGAAGAACATATTAAAAGTCACCGGTTTTTCCAACCGCGGTGACCTTATAGAAGACTATAAAAAGGATACTTTCTGATACCAAAAACCTCCGGCACAGGCCGGAGGTTTTTCTTTATTCGACACATCCTATTATCTCATTAATATCCGTGATTCCGTGTCTTTCCAGATATTTCCCGATTCCCTCCACGCATTCGACGGTTGCGTAAGGATTTACAAAGTTCATCATTCCGACGCTGACCGCCGTTGCGCCGGCCATCATGAACTCGATCGCATCCTCCGCGGTGGCTATTCCGCCCATTCCGATGACGGGGATCTTAACCGCGTGTGATGCCTGGTAGACCATCCTGACAGCGATGGGCTTGATGGCGGGACCGCTCATTCCGCCGGTCTTATTTGCAAGCGCGAACTTCCTTCTTTCGATATCGATCTTCATGCCGGTGATGGTGTTGATTAGTGATATCGCATCGGCACCGGCATCCTCGGCCACCTTCGCCATCTCGGCTATGTTCGTTACATTGGGTGTAAGCTTCATGATCACCGGCTTTTTGGTATGTGCCTTGATCTCTTTGGTAATATTCGAAAGTGCTGCGGGATCGGTTCCGAATGCGATCGCACCCTCCTTAACATTGGGGCAGGATACGTTGATCTCGAGCATATCGGCCCTCGGCTCGTCGGAAAGTCTCTCGACAACCTCTATGTAATCCTCAACGGATCTTCCGCAGACATTGACTATGACCTTCGTGTCATAATTTGAAAGGAAGGGAAGGTCCCTTTCACAGAACACTTCGATGCCGGGATTCTGAAGACCGATGGCATTAAGCATTCCGCCGTAAACCTCGCATACTCTGGGGGTGGGGTTACCGGGCCAGGGTACATTCGCAACTCCCTTGGTAACGACCGCACCAAGCCTGTTAAGATCTACGAATTCCGAATATTCCATACCGGAACCGAATGTTCCGGATCCCTCCATAACGGGATTTTTGAATGTGACACCGGCTATGGTTACTTCCGTTTTGATCATATCTCTACCTCCGATGCCTCAAATACCGGTCCGTCCGTGCAGATGCGGGCATTGTTCACATGGGAATGGGCATCCTCGTGAGCCGTTTTTACGACGCATCCGAGGCAGGCTCCGACTCCGCATGCCATTCTCTCCTCAAGGGAAATGAATGCCGGCTTTTCGCCCGCGAATTCCTTTATCGCCCTGAGCATGGGCATGGGACCGCAAGCACATAAGCAGACGAAATCTATTCCGAACTCCCTTACGGCATCGAGAACGTTTCCTTTGGTGCCGACACAGCCGTCTTCCGAAGCGACATATGTGTCAGAATACTTTTTGAACTCATC
>JAGCZE010000476.1 GCA_017960415.1 Lachnospiraceae bacterium | reverse complement strand
TTCCGCCGACAAAATTTATTCCTATTGCCGAGCAGAACGGACTGATCGTACCCTTGGGAATCGAGGTCTTCAAGCAGGTCTGCGAATTCCTTTATTCTAAAGTGCCTCAGAAATTCGGCGTGGAATATATTGAGGTCAATCTGTCTGTAGCACAGTTCGACACCGAGAACCCTGCTGAATTCATACTGAATATCATGAATGAGTTCCGTATCGAGCCGAGATGGATCAATCTTGAGATCACAGAAACCGCATCCGCCAGCGAAAGACAGGTGGTTTTGCGCAATATGAACAAGCTGATCGAGAGCGGAGTAAAATTCTCACTTGATGATTTCGGCACCGGCCGGTCGAATCTCGATTATTTCGTGGATATGCCCGTAGAGATCATCAAATTCGACTATTCCTTCACGCAGGGATATTTCAAGAGCAACAAAGCCAAGTATGTCATGGAGAGTGTCGTAAATATCATGCATAAGATGGGGCTTGCGATCGTATCCGAAGGAGTCGAGACCACCGAGCAGTTATCCGCAATGTGCAATCTCGGGGTCAATTATATACAGGGCTTTTATTATTCGAAACCGCTTCCGAAAGGCGAATTCTTGAAGTTTCTTGAGAAAAACAATACCAACGGATGACAGGTAAATAACAGGAATAAATTTGTTATTGACAAAAGTTTGACTACGTGTTAAGATATACTTCGGTCTCAAAAATGAGGCCGGTTACGTGTGTGTAGCTCAGCTGGATAGAGCGTCTGGCTACGGACCAGAAGATCGCGCGTTCGAATCGTGTCACACACGTTTTACACCGGATGGAAGCGTCCGGTGTTTTTTATTGCGATAACTGAGTCTCAAATGAGTTGCTTAATGTCAAAAAATGGTGTATCATTTTACCGCTTGCATTTTTGTAATTAAGGAGTACCTGTAAAATGGCTGAAAAAATTGGTACCTGGTTCGCGGCCACATTTGAGTGGCTGCCGAAGGAATGGGTAGTATTCTTTGTATCGATGCTTCCTCTTGTGGAGCTTCGGGGCGGTCTGATACTCGCACCGCTGTTTGGGATCCCGATATGGAAGGCAATAGGCATATGTCTGGTCGGCAATATCATTCCGATACCCTTTATCCTGTGGTTCATCACACCCATATTTACCTGGATGAAGGGAACGAAACTGTTTAAACCACATGTAGAAAAGCTTGAAGCGAAATCAATGGGGAAATCCGACAAAATTCAGAAATATGAATTCTGGGGTCTTGTTCTCTTTGTCGGGATACCGATTCCCGGTACCGGAGCATGGACCGGGGCATTGATAGCTTCATTATTGAATATAAAGATCAGGAAAGCCTTTCCTGCGATATTGATCGGTCTGCTGCTTGCGACGACGATCATGTGTACGATCACGTATTTTATCCCCTGGGTCATTTCAAATATGGGTTAATAGGAGGAGCAAAACGATTTGAAAACCAATGATCCTCAAAGTACGGCCATAAATTCCGAAGAACTTGAGATAATGCTCAAGATTTATAAGATTGGGAAAAAACCGCTTGCGAAACTGCTCGGGTGGGGCGAAACCGCGATCATTCTGCTGTCAAAGGAAGGATTTGCGGTGAATGAATATACTGTCAGATTAAAGGAACTGTTCGACAATCCGGCAGAATACGCCGGGGTGCTGCTGGAGAACGCTGACAGGATCAGCTCTGTGGCATTTAAGAAGAGCTACGAGGCTGTATGCTCGTTTTTTCCGCTTAACGCCATAGGAGAAGCATCGGGATTCGTGATCGGATATCTGAATGAATCAGGCACATGGTCATGCAGTGACGGAACATCATTGCTCAGGCTCGAAACAATCCTGTTCTGGTCACAGGTCATATCAGTCAGCCTGTTCGACAAACCCCTGTTTGACGAAGATTACCAGCCCGGACGGTCGGGATTTCCTTTCAGAAGCGTAGAAGAGAGGATTACGAAGTACGGCTGCATCAGACCGGAAAATCTCTATCCGGACAATAATATGTACACACCGACACAGGAAGAACAGGAGATCCTGCGGACCGTGGCGGATGCATTTTCATGGTATGGAGCAAAAGCCCTGAACGTATTGGCAGAAGCCGAACATTTCAGACTGTGCGGTCCGAAAGGCGCCCGACGTCGCAGAGCCGCCTCAGCGGTGATCTTAAGAAACTGCTACAGTGAAGTGTTCAACCAGGCCAAGATCAAGAAATTAAAAGACTTCGAGGCATATCTCCACAAGAGGATGACCTTCGTCCGCAAAGAAACCACCCGCCAAACCGCAGACGAACCTGAGAAATCAGAAAAAAAATGAAACAGCCACCTTTAGATGCTAAAGAACCGACAGTCTCGGGAACTATTTATTTAAATAAACTTAACCAGTCTAATACAGGCTCGGGACGAAAAAGTCCCCGGTCGGATTACATTGACCTAATTGGTCAGTAATCCGACCGGGGATCTTTTTCGGACAGAGCCGTCACTAAGTCAGTATAGTAGTACCCCCAGCCTCACCGGTTCGCTCTCTTACGCATAGTGCTGTCAAGGATCTTCTTGCGGATCCTCAGCGACTTCGGTGTTACCTCAAGCAGCTCATCATTGTCGATGAACTCCAGAGCCTGCTCAAGCGAAAGGATCTTGGGCGGGGTAAGGCGCAGTGCTTCGTCTGCGGCGGAAGAACGTGTATTGGTAAGCTGCTTGCGCTTGCAGACATTGAGCTCGATATCCTCACCCTTGCCGGACTGGCCGACAACCATGCCTGCATAAACCTGCTCGCCGGGGCCGATGAACAGGGTACCGCGGTCCTGAGCGATATGAAGGCCGTAGGCAACACTTTCACCCGCTTCGAACGCGATCAGGCTGCCCTGCTTGCGGTAAGCGATATCACCTTTGTAAGGCGCATAATCGTCAAATATAGTATTGAGTATTCCGTTACCCTTTGTATCTGTCATGAACTCTCCGCGGTAACCGATAAGGCCTCTCGCAGGGATTGAAAATTCAAGTCTGGTGTAGCCGCCTGCCGCAGTTGACATACCGAGCAGCTCACCCTTTCTGCCGGAGAGCTTCTCAATAACGGTACCCGAGAACTCTTCGGGAACGTCAACGATGGCTCTTTCCATGGGCTCGAGCTTCTCGCCGTTCTCACCGGTCTTGTAGATAACCTGGGCCTTGCTTACGGCGAATTCATAACCTTCGCGGCGCATGGTCTCGATAAGTATCGAAAGATGGAGCTCTCCGCGGCCCGAAACCTTGAAAGCTTCTGTAGTATCGGTCTCTTCAACTCTCAGCGAAACATCTGTATTGAGCTCTCTGAACAGTCTTTCACGAAGATGTCTGGAGGTGACCCATTTGCCTTCGCGTCCTGCAAGAGGAGAATCATTTACGACAAAATTCATTGAAAGCGTGGGCTCGCTGATCTTCTGGAAAGGTATAGCCTTCGGGGCATCGGGAGAGCAGATGGTATCGCCGATATGCAGATCGTCGATACCCGAGATGGCAACGATCGATCCGACTGTAGCGCTTGTAACCTCATTTCTCTTCAATCCGTCGAACTCGTAGAGCTTGCTGATCTTGACCTTCTTTGTCTGGTCAGGATTGTGATAGTTGACAATAACCGCATCCTGACCGACCTTGATCACGCCGTTGTCTACCTTGCCAACGCCTATCCTGCCGACATATTCGTTATAGTCAATGGTGCTGATAAGAACCTGAGTGCCGGCATTTTCATCGCCCTCGGGAGCGGGAATATATTCGATAATGGTATCGAGCAGCGGCTTCATGTTCCGGGGCGAATCCGAAAGCTCGAGGATCGCCGTACCGGCTTTTGCGGAAGCATAAACGAAAGGACAGTCAAGCTGTTCTTCGCTGGCGTCGAGCTCGATGAGAAGCTCCAATACTTCATCGATAACTCTGGCGGGATCGGCCTCGGGACGGTCGATCTTGTTGATGCAGACAATAACGGGGAGTGACAGTTCAAGTGCCTTGCGCAGCACGAACTTGGTCTGGGGCATGGGTCCTTCGAATGCGTCTACCACAAGGATAACGCCGTTGACCATCTTGAGGACACGCTCAACCTCTCCGCCGAAATCGGCATGGCCGGGAGTGTCGATAATGTTGATCTTAACTCCGTTGTAATTGATCGCTGTATTCTTTGAAAGAATCGTGATGCCGCGCTCACGCTCAAGGTCGTTGGAGTCCATGACTCTTTCTTCCACAACCTGGTTTGAGCGGAAAATGCCGCTCTGGCGCAGCAGACAGTCGACAAGTGTTGTTTTGCCATGATCTACATGGGCAATGATTGCAATGTTTCTGATATCTTCGCGTTTCATATCTCTTTTCCATTTAAAACACATACACTATAACTACTAAAACCAATAAATTATATCATATCTGATAAAATACGCAAGTTTTTTTTATTTGCAGTTGCCGGCGGGCCATAAATGTATGGACAAAATCCATGTTAGATTATAAAATATAGGAGAATGGATACATAAAAAAAACAATTAAAATGTATGTTTAAAAATACTATTACGAATATAAGAAACAGATCAGAAAGAAAAAGAGAATAATTAAACAGTGCGTTAAGAAAAAGAAATTGATTGAATAGAAGACAGATACATAATGGATTTATGGTAACAGGATAATTGATTTGAGGTAACAGGATAACATGTTTGAAGAGAACGCATCGGAAATAAAGAATGCCGAAACCGATGAAGCCCTTTTTTACCGATATCTTGACAATAATGAAAATGCCGCATTAAAGATCCTGCTTGAACGATACCGTGAGGATCTGGCGTTTTTTATCTGCGGTTTTGTCCGCAATATGACAGATGCGGAAGATATCATGATGGATGCATTCGCCTTGGCAGCATCGGGAACGGCAAAATTCGCCGGAAAGAGCAGTTTTAAGACCTGGCTCTTCGCCATAGGGCGCAATCTGGCGCTTAAACATCTGAGAAAGAAGCATTTTCTGTTTTTTTCCCTGAATGATGACAGGTTTTCGGAAACAGGTTCCGAAATGGGTGAGACAGTAGCGGCCCGGGATGGCCTTCCGGAAACGGAGATTCTCAGGAATGAGCGGAACAGACAGCTGTATGAGGCAATGAACAAGATCAGCCCGGAGTACAGACAAGTGCTGCATCTGACATATTTTGAGGAAATGGGCAATGATGAGGTTGCATTTGTTATGAAGAAGAACAAGAAGCAGGTCTACAATCTGATCGCCCGCGGAAAACAGGCACTGAAGGATGTATTACAAAGGGATTACGGATTTGAAGGGGACACATATTAAAGAACTATTCAAGAAACTATTTCGGAACAGTTTTAAAGACAGACTGGTTTATTACGGTTTGAACGGGGATAAAGTATGAAGAACATTGACGAACAGTTTACCGAGATCATAAGGCGCTCGCATATCGTTAAGGAAAAGAAGGATTGCACACGCAGGATCGCTTATAATGCCACCGGCGCAGCTTTATGCCTGATCCTCGTGATTTCTGCGGTGATACTTGCACCGAAAATACAGGCTGACGTTACGGAAAGTATGATGTCCGACTACGGAAGCCTTATAATAACCTCGCCTTATACAGGCTATGTGATAATCGGGATTCTTGCATTTATGCTCGGAGTTTTTCTGACATTGCTGTGCAAACGGATCCTGGAGCTGAAGTCATTGGACAAGCCGGAGGGTGAGAGTCGATAATGGATTACGATGTCATACGTGTAATACTCTCAATATTTCAGATATGCATGCTGGGCTATGTTATCATCCGGGTAATACGAACAACACGGGACCGGAAAAC
>JAGCZE010000475.1 GCA_017960415.1 Lachnospiraceae bacterium | reverse complement strand
GTCGCTGACGAAATCGTAGCGCTCTTCTTCGATAGCTTTCTCAAGCAGTTCGATCAGCTGGCGGCGCCTGATAACATAGATACCGGCTGAGATCAGCGGTTCCGCCTCGCGGCAGAAGAAAGGCTTCTCTTCAAAATCGGTAACTCTCATGTCATCATCAACCGAAACAACGCCGAATCTCGTGATATCGGTAGCTTCGTCCGCTCTCGTGCAGACAATGGTAATATCGGCTTTCTTATCGATATGATAATCAACCAGCTTATTGAAATCCATTTTGAAAATACAGTCACCCGAGCTGATGATAACATAAGGCTCGTGGCTCATCTTCAGGAAATTGATGTTCTGATAAAGCGCATCCGCTGTTCCTCTGTACCAGAAGGAATTGTCAAGCGTAATGGTAGGGGTGAAAACGTACAATCCGCCTTTCTTACGTCCGAAATCCCACCATTTTGACGAGCTTAAATGTTCATTCAGCGAACGGGAATTGTACTGGGTAAGAACGGCTACCTTTGATACATGTGAATTGGCCATGCTGCTGAGCGAAAAATCGATCGCCCTGTAGCTTCCCGCAACGGGCATAGCCGAAATAGCTCTCTTGTTCGAGAGTTCTCTCATGCGGACACTGTTGCCACCCGCAAGAATTACACCTATTGCTTTCATCTGTTCACACCTCCCCTGATAAGGCACTCGCCGCCGTCAAGCCAGTTGCCGGGATAATCTTCGGGCTTGGTAACTCCCGCGATAACGGTGTTCTTGCCGATCCTTATATTGTCGGGAACAACCGCACCTTCGCCCAATGTCACCAAACCGTTGCAATAGATATTGGGGTGACTCTTATTTTCTTTTTCTTCGCCCACACCGAGTTCGCAATTGTTTCCCACGCGGGCATTCTCAGCCATGATTACCTTGTACAGCTTGGAATTGCGTCCGATGTACGACTTGTTCATGATGATCGAATCCGAAACAACCGCACCTTCCTCGATGGTAACACCGGGGCTTATTACGGAATTGTATACCTCACCGTAGATCTCACAGCCTTCTCCGACTATGCTGCGGCTGACAACACCGCTGGACGCGATGTACTGGGGAGGGATCTCCGTGGATTTGGTGTAAATGCGCCAGAATTCCTCATAGAGGTTGAATTCGGGAACAAGATCGATAAGCTCCATATTGGATTCCCAATATGCAGCCAGAGTTCCGACATCCTTCCAGTATCCGTTATACTCATAGGCAAATATCCTGGCCCCGTTCTTATGGCAGTAGGGGATGATATGCTTGCCGAAGTCGCATCCGGGCTGCTCTGACAGCTCAACGAGCGCATCGCGGAGTACCTTCCATGTGAAGATATAGATACCCATCGAAGCAAGATTGCTGCGCGGTTTGGGAGGTTTCTCCTCAAAATCGATGACCTGTTTGTTCTCGTCTGTAATAACAAGACCGAAACGCGAAGCTTCTTCCCAGGATACCGGGTATGTAGCAAGCGTAATATCCGCATTGTTGCTCTTATGGAAATCCAGAAGCATCTCATAGTCCATCTTGTAGATATGATCGCCTCCGAGAATAAGCACATACTCAGGATTGTAGGCTTCCATATATCTCAGGTTCTGATATATGGCGTTCGCGGTGCCTGTATACCACTCAGCGTTGTCAGACTTCTCGTAAGGGGGAAGAATGCTCACGCCGCCGATATTACGGTCAAGATCCCACGGGATACCGATCCCGATATGGGTATTGAGAGCAAGCGGCTGGTATTGAGTAAGTACGCCGACTGTATCTACACCGGAATTAATACAATTACTCAGTGGAAAATCGATAATACGATATTTTCCGCCGTAGCTGACCGCAGGCTTGGCCATGTCCGCAGTCAGGATGCCCAGTCGCGAGCCCTGTCCGCCTGCAAGCAGCATTGCTATCATTTCTTTGCGAATCAAAAGATCACCTCCGTAAATCATAATATCTCTTGGTCAATTCTAACATATTTTTTTCAAAAATGGAATCACTTTTTAGACATTTTCCTGTATTTTTTTGAATTTTCTTATGATATAATCGTTATAGATGTGATTAATTCTGAAGAAACGCGATAAATACACGTTTCGTAAAACCCAAAAAAACTGATTTTGGAGGCAAGAAATGACCCATATAGATCTGAATAATCCGGTCAAAGTACATTTTACCGGTATCGGCGGCATCAGTATGAGCGGATTTGCGGAGCTGCTGCTGAGCAAGGGCTTCAGGGTGACCGGTTCCGACCGCAAGACTTCCGATGTTGCAAAGGCACTCGAAGATAAAGGCGCGGTGATATATTATGGCGAACAGAGGGCATCCAATGTTGCCCCCGATACCGATGTCCTGATATTTACCGCAGCAGTACATCCGGACAATCCCGAACTCGTATTTGCGAAAGAAAACGGGATCCCCTGCATCGAACGCGGCAAGCTGGCCGGCGATGTGATGAATCACTTCAAAAGGAATTTCTCCGTTGCCGGAACCCACGGCAAGACCACCGTTACCTCGATGCTCGCATGCGTCCTGATCGAGGCCGGGCTTGATCCTACAGTCTCCGTCGGCGGAATCATCCCCTCAATAGGCGGAAATATGAGGATCGGCAACGGAAGCGACATGGTGATCGAATCATGCGAATATACCGACAGCTTCCTGAATTTCCATCCCACACACGCCATCATCACCAATATAGAAGCTGAGCATCTCGACTATTTCAAGACCTTTGAAAGGATGCAGGAATCCTTTGTAAAATTTGCGGAGCTCCTGCCCGAAGACGGACTTCTTGTCTACAATAAGGAGATTTCCGATGCCGAAAAGATCTTTGCAAACATAAAATGTCCGAAGGTCACATATTCGGTCAAGGACAGTACCGCAGATTTTTATGGAACCGATATCAGCTATGACAACATGGGCCGTCCTTCCTTCGATCTGTATGAAAACGGCCGGAAGCTCGGCAGAGTCAGCCTGAAGGTGATCGGAGAACACAATGTTGCAAATGCCTGCGGAACGATCGGCATGGCTGTAAGGTCCGGCATCGCATTTGATACGGCTGTCAGGGCTGTGGAGTCCTACACCGGTACCGGCCGCCGTTTTGAGAAGAAGGGCGAGATCGGCGGTGTAACGATCATTGACGATTACGCACATCATCCGACAGAGATCGGGGCAACTCTCGAAGCTGCCCAAAGATATCCTCATAAGAAGCTGTTTGTTGTTTTCCAGCCTCATACATATTCAAGGACCGCACAGTTCCTCGACCGTATTGCCGAAGCACTTTCTTACGCCGACACAATAGTCCTTACAGATATATATGCGGCACGGGAGACCAATACATACAATGTTTCCTCGGACGACATACTCGATATCCTTAAGACAAAATATGGTAAAGATGCTTACCATTTTTCATCCTTCAGCGATATAGAAACTTTTTTACTCGAGAACTGTTCAACAGGCGACCTGTTAATAACTATGGGGGCCGGAGATGTGGTAAAAATCGGGGAAAGTCTCTTAGGGCACTGACTTATCAACATTATCAACTCATATATGATACAGTTGTATAATATCCCGCGGCACTGGTATTTTTCTGATTTAGCGTTTGTCAAGAGTTTTTTTATCCACTTTTTAAACATAGCTTTACGACAGCTGTTTTATGGCAAAATGATGTTTGATTATATTTTTTTCTGTGCTATAATCACACACACCGGCGCATAAGTGAATGGGGCACCTGCGTCGAGGCTGTTTACCTGGGGATGATACCTTAATATGACAAAGCGAATCAGATTACAGTTGAGCGCAGAATCGATCTCAACTGTGGTTTCAAATATTTTTATCGACAAATACATGGCGGAAGCCAACGGATCCTACATAAAGGTTTATATCTATCTGCTCCGTTGTCTTTCAGATCCTTCGATGGACGTATCGGTTTCGGATTTTTCCGATAAACTCGATGAAACCGAAAAGGATATAATCAGGGCTCTCAAATACTGGGAAAAGAAAAAGCTTCTTGCGATCACATGGGATGCTGACGGGCAGATCTGCAATCTGACCATTACACAGCTCCCGGGCATGACCGTCGGACAGGAAGCCTACGAGGAAGAAGCGCCCATAAAGAGGCGCAGGACTCCCGCTCCCATCATTGAGGAAGATATTCCCGAGCCTGTTATGTATCCTTCGGAACCGGAGGATGAAGAGACCGTTCCGGTTCCTGTTCCCGCGCCGGTTATGAAGGCTCCGAATTATACTCCTTCACAGATTGCAAGTCTCAAGGAATATGATGATTTCGACAAGCTGCTGGATTATGTGGAAACCCGCCTTGGAACTCTCAATCAGACGAAGCTCAATTCCCTCGCCTTCATTTACGAGATCCTTGATATGAATTCCGAGCTCATACGCTATCTTTATGATTATTGTTCTTTCAAAGGCAAGACCGGTTCGGCTTACCTCGAAAAGATTGCCATCGACTGGAAGAATAAGGAGATCGACACTGTTGATAAGGCACGCCGCGAAACATTTTCACGCTCAAAGGAATGTTCCGCAGTCAAGAATTCCTTCGGTCTCCAGCGCACTCTGGGCGGCGTTGAACTTGAGTACATCAGCAAATGGAGCCAGGAATACAAAATGACTCCCGATCTGATCAAGGAAGCCTGCGACCGCACTTTGATCCAGGCCAACAAGCCTGATTTCAAATATGCTGACAGGATTTTGAAGGATTGGTACAACAAGCAGGTAAAAGAGCCGGCAGATGTTGAAAAGCTTGATGCCGAGCATCGCAGCGGTTCCGCAAAGACCCGTTCGAAGCAGCCCGGAACACCCTCAGGCAATTCATCAAACAAATTTTCACAGTTCCCGCAGCGTACCTATTCGGATACGGATTATGAGGAACTTGAGCGTAAAAAACTCGCAAATAACAAACTGTAAACCGCACAACACATGAACCTGCAGATTATAAAAATCTGGTCGGTTGAAGCTGCGGACTATAATCTTCAGGAGATATAT
>JAGCZE010000474.1 GCA_017960415.1 Lachnospiraceae bacterium | reverse complement strand
CCAGTCGAGCACTTCGCCGGTATCGTCAAGAATGACCTGCCCGTCCTTGATCTCGACTTCCTTCTTGAAGTCGCCCCATGCAGCAGTCTTTTTCGTCTGTATGAATTTCTCGTATCCGTTCTGCTCCATGTACTCGACAAGCTTCGCTTCGTCGGGCTTCACGATCTTGACCGACGGCTTCCTCAGTACGAGAGAGCCGGAGAGGAGTTTGTAAGACTGCTGCGTCTTTGTCTCCTTCTTCTCGACCGTCTCAAAATACTTGAAAAGCAGGCCCTTCAGGTATCCGGTCTCTGACTCGAGGTGCTTGCTCAGCTCCTCGGCTTTCAGATCGAGCTCTTTGCGCTCGGCCTGCACCAGTTCCATGAGCCGCACATATTCGTCTTCGGCTGCTTTTATTTTCTTTATGGCCCACTCGGCCCCACGATCGTCTGTGATCTGAAATTCTTTTCTATCAATATCCATATTTTGCTCGCTCCTGTTCAATTCTTTCTGCCTTGTCTTCCTCAACGACCGCTGCAAGATGTCCGTTGCCTGTTATCGCTACAAATCCCAAAATGTGAAGCCGCTGAAGCTCCTCTAATGTTATTTCATCCATTGCTAAACTCATTTGTATTTCCTCCTCATGCGTAATAAAGTTTGTACCATTTCTCAAATAGTTCGGGATCAATCCGAAGATTCCCGCCTTTTACGAACTGGACTGCGAAGCGCTGCCCTTTTGCATGGCACATTTCTCGGAGTCTCGCAGGCTTTATCGAGTAGCGCTCCGATGCCTCTTTAATGGTCAGTAGCTTCTTATCCATTGCATTCCTTTCCGGCATGTGCTATAATGCCTTTAGTGGTTTTTACATAAGCTCTTTTTGCGGCTCCGGTATCCTGCGCCAACAGGTGCCGGAGTTTTTTTGTGCCAAATGTTGTATGAAACGTAACATTTCCCGTTTTATGCAACCTCCGAGGCAAAAAAAATTCTTGCCATGTCACTTGCCGTCAAGTCATAGCGCTGCTTGATCTTTTGAAGCTCGCCAAGCTTAAAATCTCTCTTGGCGGTCATCTTCAATGACAATGCCGCCGCAGAGATTCCCAAATAATCAGCAAGTGTCTCGTTCGTGTCCTTGTGCCGGATCATCTCGGCCCTCAGTTCTTCCTTACTCATTTGATTCCTCCTTTCTGCATTTTCCCATAAAATACAACGCCATATTCATTTCTGCAACCATGAAGAGTCCGACTATTCCCAATAAAATCAATTCTGTCATACGCATTCCCTCCTCAGCTTTAAGGTTGTATTTCCTGCAACAAGTTCATAATATTGTAACATGTCTCTTTTGTCAATACTTTTTTATCATTTTTTTTGGATAAATAAACTTTTGTTGATTTTTGCGAAACTTTGTGATATATTATAGTAACAACACAACAACGCAAGGAGGTCAATATATGACAAAACATATTATGGGCACCAGAATTCACGACATGCGCAAAGGTAACAATTTATCACTTGAAGAACTGGGTAAAAAGCTCGGTGTCGGAAAAGGCACAATTTCAAGATGGGAGCATGGAGAAGTCGAGAACATAAAGCGCAGCCTTATCGCAGAAATGTCCAAAATTTTCGGATGTGATCCTGTGTGGCTTATGGGCCTTGAAGATGCCCCCGAAGTTCAGATTGAATATACTGCCAACGGATATGAACCTCTCAAACTCAAGGTTGATCATCAGCCGATTATCGGGAAGAGCGCAGAAATGGCAAAGAGGTCTGAACTATATCAGGCAGCGCTCGAAGTTCGCCCTGAGAATATTGACGTCGCTATCAAAATATTAAAATCTTTAGCATGAAGAGGTGATATATGTTAGGTTTATCACAAGAAAATACAAGCCCCAAAAGCGACACGATCTGTCTTTTGCTCGCTGTTGGCCTGAGCAGATTTGCTGCGGATCGTTTCTATGTCGGCAAAATCGGCGGAGCATTCATTCAGCTCCTCACAAGCAATATCGATATTATCCATTTCTTTGTGAACAGATATGTCTCGCTCTCTGCCCCCGCCGACCTCGCTTTGACCATTATCGGATATGCAATTTATTTTCTGTGGAAGGTGCTCGACATAATCATGATCGTCAACAACTCATTCACCGACGGCAAGGGCAGAGTCGTATGCAGCCGAGCAGTCCGGGAGGAAAATGGAATAATCGAAGACAGATCGAGTTTTAAGTTGAATATGTTTATGTGCATTATGTACTGTGTACTCTATCTCGTAGCTCGATTCCTGCTGCGTGAAGTGGCGAAGCTGTTATGATAGGAGGTTATTATGGCTCGATTTAAGAAGAACTCAAAAGGATTCTATCGCACCGGTGTCACGATCGGATATTCAGAAGACGGTCGTCTGGTCCGCAAGTATGTGACCGGCAAGACCATCGCGGAGCTCGAAGCGAAGATCGCGGAAGTCAAGGCCGCAGTCGGCTCCGGAAGGAATCTGCTCGATGAGAATGTCCGATTTGGTGATTATGCCCGCATGTGGCTCGATACATATAAAGCAGGACGCGGCATCAATACCCGTACCATGTATTCCAATATCATCGGCAAGAAACTTGTTCCTCTCTACGGATTGAAGGTCAAGGATGTGAAGGCAATGCACCTCCAATCGCTGATCAATGACAATAGCGCCCTGCCCCGCACATGTGAGCAAATGCGTATGACACTCCGCCAGATCTTCAAACAGGCGATTGAGGATGGTTTGATCACCAGGAACCCCGCCACAGCGATCGAACTCCCGAGACACATCAGGAATGAAAAGCGGGCACTCACAGAAGAGGAGAAGGCAGCAGTCAAGGCCGCCGATCTGACCGAACGTGAGCGAGCATTTATCATGATCGCAATGGGATGCGGCTTGCGTCCGGGAGAAATATATGCGCTCACCTGGGAAGACATCGACTTCAAGAACGAAATCATCAGCGTGAACAAGTCCCTTGTCTTCAATCACAATCAGCCTGTTCTTTCGGTGCCTAAAACGAACAAAAGTATTCGCCTTGTAGACGCTCCGCAGGCGGTCATGAAGGCGCTCAAAGTCTATAGGAGTACAAATATAGCACCGAAGTTATTCGGCGGTAAATATGACGATTATAAAGGCAAGACGGGATATGTCGGAGAGTGGGAACGAATAAAGAAAAAAATAGAAGCGGCTCTTGGTCATGAGACAGATCTGACGCTTTACTGCTTCCGGCATAATTATTGCAGTGAATTATATTACAGTGAGATCAGCATGAAGGAAGCGCAAAGGCTCCTCGGGCATTCCTCATATAAAATGATCATGGATGTGTATGCGCATCTGGATGCTCAAAAAGAAAACACGAAGAAAAAACTCAACGCGATAGATTTTTAGTTGGTGTGACACCAGTGTGCTTCTTTAGAAAATTGAAATTCGTAAAGCCGCTAAAATAGGCGGTTTCAGAAATATAACTTATTGACTTTTAATCAAGTTGTCCCGGGTTCGAGTCCCGGGTGGCTCAGACATTTAAAAATGGCGGAAACGTGCATAAACACTACGTTTTCCGCCTTTTACTTTTGCTCTGTTTTGAGTCGTTTTTGTCTGTTTTTGCTGTGCTCCAAGTGTGCTTTTGTGTGACTTTTTGTGCTTCGTGTGACACAAAGTGTGACACAAAAACTTCCATCCAAGAGTCATTTTTGGGACTCGGATCGGCCTCAAAACATGCCTCGGCAGCATCCATCATTCTGATAATAAAATCATCCATAATCACCTCAACAAGGCGCACCCATAAGAGTGCGCCTGATCTGTTTTATCTTCTTCTGTAGCTTGCATCCATGCTGTCACCATCGTCATAGGAACCTCTTCTGTATTCCGAAGAGTATCTTCCCATGCTGTCACGCATGGCACTGCTGCCGCGTCCGCGTCCGGGACCATACGATCCGCCATCATCGTAAGCACCGCCACGATAATACATCGGATAATGCTCAGAATATCCGCCTTCGATCTCCATTGCCTCTACTGTCGCGATATCTTTCAGCGTATGCGCGATCGTGTCAGCCTGCGCAAGCGAAGCGGCACTCAGCTCGCCTTTGCTCTGGATGCGGTCAAGCTCAGCGTGAAGCATTTCTTTTAATTCCTTATATCTTTCCATAGCTTCCTCCTTTTCAAGCGATGCGCGAAACGGTCAAGTTTGCATTCTGGACCAGAATCGCAGGTGCAGGGGTTTCTGCAGGTGTTGCGCTCTCCGATGTGTTCTCGACTGAGATATTGAAGCAACATCCCTTCGGGACATTTATGATCGCAGTCGATGTTACATTGAAGAAGTTGTTCTGAGTCGGAGGATTGTCCGCCGTCTCCGCAGGTGTCACGATCGCCCTGCTGGTCAGTATGGGCTCGCCGTCCAGAGCAAGCGCCACACTGATCGGAGCGGGAGCTGTCCCGCCGTCAGGGATTGCAACATTCGCATTGAATGTGGCCTGATAGCGCGCAAAACATCCGCAGTCGTTGTTTACGATCCCGCGCAGAGTTACAATACCACTGCCATTTCTGTGATATACATATCCCTTGTTGCACCCGATCGAAGTGTCGAGTGTCACCGGCTGATTCGGGTTCACCAGTTGAACCTCGTTCTTTATAAACTCCGCCATGACCGCACCTCCTTAGAATCCACCGCAGCCGCAACCGCATCCGTTGTTGTTATTGTTGCATGTGAAGATAGGCTGTCTTCCGTACACCGGAACTGTCCCGACGGGGCAGTTGTTCAGTCTGTCATACAGAGCGTCAACTTCCGCAGTCTGTCCTGCAAGAATGCGAGCGGTCTGTACATCCTGAGAAGCCTGTCCGCGAGCGTAAAGAACATCGGATCTGAGCTGTGCGATTGTGTCGTTCTTCGCCTCGAGCTGTGCTTTGTAATTATCCAGTTCGAGCTGGCATAATTTGTCGAGAATAGCCTGCGTGTTGGCTGTGCTTGTTGCCCGGCTGTTGCATGCTTCGGTCGCTATTGTGTACTTGAGATCGTTTGTTGCGAGCCTGTTGTCGCAGCAGCACTGAGCGAGCTGAGACTGCACACTGTTGAAGCCCTGAGAAGTTGCCATCTGAGAAGCGAATGCCTGCTGCATGTTGGCGATCTGTCTTGTGTTCGCGCCCTGTTCTACGCCTGCAAAGCCTGTGGCCAGAGCCATCTGCATATCACCGCAGCAGTTACAAAGCTGAGTTGAAAGAGAATTGACGCCATCCCTGATCGAAGTGATGTTGTCATTCATGAGCTGATTCTGGAAGCCTTCTGAGGTCAGATTCGCCTGATTCATCCAAGGATAGAGACCGGAGCCTCCTCCGAATCCTCCGCCGTTGCCTCCGAAGCCGTTTCCATTGTTACCCCATCCAAGGAGCAGGAGCAAAATAATCCATGCCCAGTCCCCGCCGAAGCCGTTGTTGTTTCCGTTGTTACCTCCGCCGTAATAAGCGGGGGCAACGGGCATAAAGAAACCATTTCCATTGCTGTTTTCTTCAAGTGCCATAATGTTTTCCTCCTATTATTATTGTAGGTTAGCGGCCGCCCTCGCGATGGACGGTCGGTATGTTAAGGTTGCGCAAACCTATAACTTATGATATTATGAACATATGAACCCAGCACGCCTCTCAACGATGCGGACCACGCTGGGTCTTTAACTCAACTGTTAAGAATTATTTAGCAGTTCCAAAGAACTGTTTCCGCATCTGCATTGCGTTGTTGACCTGTGCCTGTGATACCTGCCCCGAATTGAGCAGGTGCTGAATGATATCCTGCGGATTTTTCGACATGTTTGCCGGAAGGTTGAATCTCTGGGAGAGGATGCTGATCGGGTCCGCTTTAATCTGCTGCAACATCGCCATCATATTATTCATCATCGACTTCCACCTCCCTGATCACCTTTTTCTTTGTCTTCATGCCTGCGATTTCTTTCTGTAGTGCCGAGATCTGTTCTGTAATAGGCGCAAGATCGTCTTTGAGCGCATAGATTGAGAAGTCGATGCTCTCCTTCACTTCGGCCGTCTCTGCTGCCGTCTCGACTGCTTCCTCTTTCACCAGTCTGTACTTTTCGAAGGTCGGACGGTCAAGCTGTGAGCGGCCCATTGTCTTTGTATAGATGTAAGGAGCTGATTCATCGCGGAAGGTTATACTGTTACCGGGAGCCACAGGGTAAAAGCGTGCTTCCTGTTCGTTTTGAACTCCTATGAATCCATTGTTTTGTTGATTCTGGACTCCCATGAATCCGTTGTTTTGTTGGTTTTGTAAATAAGGATTGTAATATTGATTGTAGTTCATAAATCAGCCCTCCAATAATAGACCGGGGTTTCCGAGCCTGAGTCCCAAGCATCCAAATAGTCCCCAAATATGACAGTCACCACATGAGATCCGGTCCCGAGTACATAAATGCCGTCAGGATGATCTCGACAAAAATCGCGGACCGTATAGCACGCAGGGCAGGTGTTTTCGATAACATGCCGCGTGTAGCCTTTGTCTTTCAGATACGCGCCCCATACCTCATTTGCATTTGGCAGATTGCAAAGCCTTCTGCCGTAATGTACCAGGTCATCATAAGCCTCGTACCATGACAGATCTTCTGCCGCGCATATTGCTCTGATCGCACAATCGCCGACTCTAATTCCGCAAGGATTTGGATTGAATTCTTTCCACATGATTCTCACTTCCTTTAGTTATATTTTTGCAAAAAAAAAGAACCCTGACTCGCAGGGTTCTGACGATATTTTTATAGCAAAACTGTTGTAAATCTGTTAGATTTCTGTTGAAAAACTCTTGGCATCCTCTTTCGTGTCCCAGTATTCCACATCGTTGTCCGTGATGGCAGCAGTCACGAAGGGCAGCTTGGAGATCAGCGTCTTTCCGTCGCCAAACTTAAAGCGTGGAATGTCCACATCATTGTCTGTCCTATAATCTGAATAGGCGTACCACTTGCCCCACACGGATACCTTGTCGGGCATTTCAGCCCATTCCTTTACCGTATGTATTTCCGGAAAAAGAGGACATTTGTCACATACATTGCAATCACACATATCAATCACACCTCCAGTTTAAAACCTTCGTTATCTTTGTGCGGACGCGCCGCATTATTACAGAGATCGTTGATTCCGATACGTTGAGCTGCATTGCAAGCTGTATGTTTGTGCAGTCCTTGGCTTTCAGCTCAAAGCACTGGCTTTCAATGTCCGTGAAATTGCATTCCCGTCTGAATGCATCAAGTTCTGGTTTTGTAAAGTCGCATATCCGCATATATCCTCCTCAATCTGTTACTTCCGGCAGGCCTGCGAGTGACGTGAGCAGGGAGAGAATTCCTGCAAGACATGAAGCCGAAGCCACCGCTGCCCAGTTCACCTGACTCATGACTGCTGCCGTGCCGATCGTAGCGATCGCCGTCTGTGCCACCGTCTTGATTGCTCTGATTCCTGCCGCTTTCCACCATTCTTTTGAGAATACCTTTTTCATGTTCATTCCCCCTTTTCCTGAGCTAATTCGTTGATACGTTTCCACGCCGATTTGAGGCTTTCGTCGAGTCTGATAATGTTCTCACTATTGTGGCGGACATCCGACTTCAGGCTCTTTATATCGTTCTTGATCTCATTCGTGTCGGAGCTGATGCTCTCCAATTTCACGATCACTGTGGTCATATCGGATTGTTCGCGCCTGTCCTCGGCTTTTTGGCTTCTTCGGTTATTAAGTGCTCCAAAGAATATTGCAAAGAATACACCTAAAAATGAAATTAAAAGTGCCACTTCGATAGTCATTTTAAATTATCCTCCGTTATTCCCACAGTTTAGCCCATGTTTTTTGTCCTATCACGCCATCCACTTCAAGCGGCGGGTGATTTATTTCCTGAAACTCAATTGTTGCGGTTTCGCTCTTGCGTCCGAAGATTCCGTCCTCCACCCCGGCATCACAGCCTTTCAGGTTCAGTCGCTCTTGTGCCAGTTTCACGTCCTCGCCCTTCATCAGATCATCGGGACGATAGTAAAGATTTCGGGTGAGAATAGGGATGTCATCATCGAACCAGTCCAACCGACCGCCTACTGCCCAGCCGCCCGCTGAGGTCTTTCTGCGTACCACCCCTGCGTCTCGTCCTTGGGATTCCACGACCATTCCGTCACCCACATACACGCCCATATGACTCGGCTCGGATGTTTTGTTGAATACCAAATCGCCTGCCTGTAAGTCTTTCAGAGCGACTGTCTTTGAGGCTTTCATGAATGTGCGGCAGTTGTAATCGGCAGTGGATTTTATCACTTTCAATGAACGCAAGATGCCGACCACGATGCCGGAGCAGTCTCCGGCAAGAGATTTCGACATATTCCAGTGCTTTTCGTAGCATGATGCGATATACTTCAGATCGCGCTTTGTGTCGTTGTCCGGGTCAGGACGACCGTAATTCTTCTCCATCTGGTGAATCTGCCCGATTGTCAGGCTTTCCGTGCGCTCACCGTTAGCTGTGCCTATGTAAACGCCATGATTCTTGTAGACTTCTTCCATAGCGTCACAGAACTGTTGTCTTGTTGCCATAGCGCACCTCCTTTATGCCGGATATTCAATACGCAAATTGTTGAGTGTCAACGTGTAAGGGAATATTCCCGAAGCACTACTTGATGAACGTATTTCAAGAACTACATAAGCCGCGTTTGCTACGCTTGCCGCTGTGGTCTGTTTTGAAATACCGCTTTCAATAGCGTCTATTGTACCGCTACTCGTCCAATACTCAACGCTTTGCAACTGCGTATTACTTGAATCGTAATACTGGAGCCTTACTGATACACCGCTTGCCTTAACGCTTGCCGAGCCACTATCAATTTTCATTTTGAAATTTGTATCTTCTGAAACAGCGGCTTTTATCGGATCAAGTTTCAGTTTGACACCTGAATTTGCCTGTGGTATTTCAAGCGAAAGATTGTTGCCCGATACAGTAAAGGTTGCGGGTTTGCCTGATGAATATTGAATCGCTTCGGACTCCAACGCTGTAAAGAAATAATCATTTGTTGCCGTTGCTGTTATTACAATATCGCCGTTGACGGATGCAATAGATACCTCATGAGTAGTGGAATCATAAGCCGTTGAGGTTATATCTGTGCCACCCATTGTTACCGTTACCGTGCCAAACGTGTAGTGATTGTCAGGAACGCTCAATGTTGCATCGTATGAATCACCGCCCGTTGCTGTTCCCGACGCATTACTTGTACTCACCCCGCCGCTCAACGTATTTGTGACAGAGTATGAAGTTGTCGGCAGATAGCCAATTCTGCCTATTGCGCCGCTTGTGGTATTATAATTACATTCAAAATCAACACCCGCACCAAAACGGGTAACAAACAGCTTGCCTGTTGACGGAACTATTGTCAATACTGAAAAAGCACTCTCCGAAGCTGTGCCTGTGGTTTTTGTGTATGTCTGTTCATCCTGTCCTTGCTCATTCGTCCAAAATCCCGAATTGAGTAGAGTGATAACAAGTGTATTATTATAAACTCTTACCCAATCAAAGTGTTTATGACCGCTTATCCACGCTATAATTGTCTTGCCAAGCGTGTTCTTGATGTAGTCGATGCTGTCCTTTGTCTGCGTTTCTACATCCGTTGGTGTATTGCCAAAATGGTTATATATAATATACGGATAATCGTTTGTGTTTGCTGATACAACAGATGCGAAGTCTGCAAGAATAGCCGTTTTCATTGCGCCCGTTGTAAATGTCGATACGAAAACATGACATACTTCATTTACATCGTCAATGCGATAATAGGTATTGATTGATACCTTCTTAATGCCGTTTTTGCCTACCCACTTTTTTGAAAGAAGCTGGTACACTTCGTCAGCGGTCAGACCGTTACCCGCACTCGGATTTCCTGTTCTATAATCGGCTTCATGGTTTCCTTCAAGCGGCATAAAAGGAACGCTGATACCGTCAAACATTTCATTCAGTTCGGCAATGTTTGAGATACCCATTTCCTTTGTGAAATTCTCCGGCATCTGCATATAGTCACCGTTCAAAACGAACTGATTAACAGGCACTTCCGCAACGAACTTTTTTGCGGCTTTTATGGTCTTGAAAAGAGGATCGCGAAGCCTGTCCTCGTTGTAACCGCTGCCCTTCGAAGAAAAATGCAAATCCGTCATAAACAGCACATTATAAGAATCGTTTGTGCTGTGGCTTTCCACACTTGCCTTTGTGGTTGCAAATTCGGTCTGATAGTAAGACGGGATATCGCTACTCTCACCGCCGCCTTGAATCTCTCCGGCATCCTCGGATGTGCCATCGGTTTTCGTAACGATCAGGTGATTATTTGCATCAATGTAAACAGTATCAATGCCAACTCCGTCAGCACCGTCCTGTCCGTCTGCTCCGTCAGCACCCTTGATATTCCGCGCTGTCGGGGCTGTGGTGCTTGTAGACTTACTCCACGAAATGACTCCTTCTTCGCTCACGTTCGGCAGCCATATTGCATCCGAACCGCCACCGCCGCCACCGACATTCACTCCGTCCTGAAGGTGCATTTTGATCACTTCACTCATTGAATGATCCCTCCTTTTATCACATTATTAAGATTCACAATTTCGACTGTGGTTGTCAGCGCCACATCCTCATCCGTCAGCATTCGGATCTGAACGT
>JAGCZE010000473.1 GCA_017960415.1 Lachnospiraceae bacterium | reverse complement strand
TGCCAGGATAAACAACCCCCGCCTGCCCTCCATGTTCTCCCAGAGCCATGCAAAGCGGGATTTCGGAAATGAAACAGGTGCAATACCGGAATTATTATTTTTCATGAATGATCAACCTCATGTCTGAAAAAGAGTTCTTTGTTAACGACTGATATCTGTGTTTGGTCCGGGCGGAAAACAAACTCTGAGGAAACCAAACGCAAGGCGAAAAAACGTTTCGTCTTGCGCAAAGTATAGCATAGATAATGTTGTATTCAATGTATTTTTTTACTCGAAAAATGTTGTTTTTTGTTATTTGACTTTTCAGTCCGCGCGTTCCTTTTTCCTCGCCCGCTTGTCTTCGTACATCATCTCGTCGGCTTTTCTCATTACCGCATCAAAATCGGGCAGCGTATCGATCTTCATGCATTCGTAGCCGACACTTGCGGAGACGGTATAGGGCTTGCCTGCAAGTGCTTTCTGCCTTGAGATGACCGAAGAGATCCTGGCTCTGACCGTATCGGGAGAGAGGAACAAAGGGGTATCGGTAATAAGAGCACAAACGAATTCATCGCCGCCGAAGCGGGCACAAATGCCGTTTCTTGCCGAAAAATGGCGGATCGCATCGGCAATGGAACTGATGGCGATATCGCCCTCATTGTGTCCGTAATTATCATTGATCTGCTTCAACCCGTCCATATCGATGGAAAAGAATGTGATATAACGGCCTACGGAAGCCATTGAGATCCTGGAGAGCTCATCATAAAAGCCTCTCCGGTTATACAGGCCCGTCAGCGGATCGTGAACCGCGGCACGTTCCATCTCGCGGTTCAGCTGTTTTAAGCGCTCATTGAACCAGAAGATCTTAACGTTTTTAAGGATCTCGCTGATGGCGGTTGAAACGAACAGTCCGAACTCATCGGTTCTGCGGAGTGTCCGAATATCGATATCGTAAAATCCGGTCACAAGATAACCGTAAACGTTGATGTCCGTAAATAATAGCCTTACCATGAAAAGACTGTAACCGTCGTCTTCTTCAAGGAGCCTGTCAAAATCGGGCACGGCGACCGAAGGATCATATTGTTCGCCCGTTGTAACGAATTCACTGTGCTCCATACGGAACAGGGAAGTATATGTATTGGTGACAGGGGCATCGCTCCGGTAGTTCATCAATTCAGAGTGCACACCTATGTAATAGAAGTTCTCCATCCACATTTCAACAGAGCCTCTCAGCAGAGGAGCCAGTTCCTGAATATGCTGCTTGTCGGCAGTAGACAGGAGCATGTAATTCATGGCTGCCGCCTGCCATTTCTGATCGTTAAATGCATAGGAAAGCTTGTTGATAAGTTCTGAGGTGAGACTTTCATCATTGGTGCCGCATCCGCATGAACGGTTTTCACGGACAATGAAGTTAATATGATGTGTATGCCCGTTTTCGCACGGATTGCCGGCTTCTATCGAAACAAGATGCTCCATGATAACTTCGACCATTGCGGAATAGTCGGGGGCAACGGTTGAAATGGGCGGATAATTGAGTCTGGCACTCATGATTCCGTCAAATCCGGTGACGATCACGTCTTCAGGGACATTAAAACCTCTTTCGCGAAGCACCGAACAAGCGCTGATAGCCATCGTATCATTGGCACACACGATAGCGTCGGGAATGTCGCCGGAATCTAAGAAGGCGTTAGCAGCTTCGCGGGCGGGTCTGTCCCAGAAATCACCGTATGCGAGCCGTTTTTCCTCGAAGGGAATATTGTTCTCTGTCAGGGCCTCTTTATACGCCTGCACGCGTTCTTCGGAGAATTCGTTGCCCTTGATGCCCGCGATCATGTTGACCTTTCTGCTGCCGTGATGGACTATTACATGTCTTACCATGTCTTTGAAGCCGTCTCCGTAATCGGAAACGATATTGATACAGTCGTCGAGCTCCCGGTCTATCGAAAAAACGGGCATTCCGGAGCCTTCAACCGAATCCCTGATCTTTTTACGCAGCTCAGGGGTCTTGATGGATTCGGACATGATGATAAGAGCCGAACAGTCAAATTTCCCGATCATTTCGATAAGGAAATCTTCGTTCATGATCTCGTCTTCGCTTTTTAACGGGTCAAGGGAAAGGTTGAAGGCCATGATAACATAGCCGAGTTTGTTGGCGGCTTTATGAAGACGCGACAAAAAGCTGAATTCCTTTTCCTCGTACAACTGAGCGCCGCAAACGGCGATTATCTTCTTTTTCTGCCCCATACGGAATACCTCACGTTCCGATAATCAATGACCTGTAGTTCAGTTATAAAGTGTATTTCAGTCCGATGCACAGCACTTGAACAGTTTCGCTCCGTGAGATTCCACAGTACCTGCAAGCGCCTCTTTGAGAGTGGCATACTCCGTACCGCTCCAGAGCTCTCGGCAGGGACTCTCAAGATATTCGTTTACCATCGGATCGGAACAGGTGCAATCCTCTGCGTTATATTTAACTGTCGAAGCTTCTTCGCGGAAATTGAAGGCTGCCACATAAATGACCGAAGGATCCTCCGAATCGCAGGTTTTCCATATCGCCTGCTCTTTGTTTCGCATTACCTGTCCGGCATCGATGGAGTCCGTAATGATGTGGATCACGTCTTTATTGGTGATCAGCTTCAGTGTTTCATCATCAAGTTTGGTGAGCTCGCAGCCCAGCATCATAGGGGATCTGAAAACCGACCACAGGGTCATCATAGTGACCTGCTCATTGTATGTGAGATTCGTAGTATGTTCATGTCCGAAAGCGGCACCGATCCTGCCGAGAGGCAGCATGTCACAGTCGGGCCAGCAGCCGCAGGATACATGCTTCTGCCATAATTCGCATCGCTCGAACATATTGAGGAGAAGATCCCACTTATCCCAGAAATCGTCGGTAATACGCCACATATTGGCATATTTTTCATACAGCCAGCTTTCTTCGATCTTTGCGGGTCCGGGTGAGAGCGAGAGAACGATCTCTCTGCCCGATTTCTGGATCGCTTTCCGGAGCATTATGATCTCGGCGCGTGCCGAAGGCATGTCCATCCTGCAGATATCGTCAACCTTGATAAAATCAACGCCCCATTCGGAATAGAGCTGCATGATCGAATCGTAATATGCCTGTGAGCCCTCAAGGTACGGACGTACACCGTACATATCGGGGTTCCAGAAACAGATGCTGGAAGGATCGGCAATGTCGCAGGCAAGCATGTCCGAGCCCAGAATCCGGGAATGTGCAGCCGCAGCCTGGCGCGGAATGCCGCGCATGATATGGATGCCGAACTTCAGGCCCTTGTCATGTATGTAATCTGCCAGGGGCTTGAAACCTGCTCCGTTTTTTGATGAAGGGAAGCGCTCGGGATCGGGCAGAAGCCTGGAATACTCATCCATTTCCACTTCCCAGAAGGGAATATACTGATATTTCTGACGCTGGGAACCGGCCTCGTGGGCATACCATTCGATATCTATTACGATGTATTCCCATCCGCAGCCGGCAAGATGCTCGGCCATATAGTCGGCATTGGCCTTCACCGCCTTTTCATCAACGGTTGTATCATAATAATCATAACTGTTCCAGCCCATGGGCGGAGTTACGGCAAACAGGTTTTTGTCCATAATCCGATCATTTGAAAGTCTGCGGGGACTTTCAAACATACCTCCTTCCGGAATAAGAATTTACGATTTAGAAATTTTTTAGGGAAATAATCTGTGTAATATAGTATAATACGATATAGTGAGATTTTCCACAGTTTTTTACAGTATATCCGTTCCCGGATGAAAGGATCGGGATCTTTTGCGGGACAGATTCGGATATTTTCGATTTTGAAAGGATAATTATGGGAAAGGGAATATACGGACAAATCGGTGAGCTGGCCGGATCTGAAGGAGCCTTTGTATTCTGCAGGATCGTAATGGTACACGGCTCTACGCCCCGCAAAACGGGGGC
>JAGCZE010000046.1 GCA_017960415.1 Lachnospiraceae bacterium | reverse complement strand
CCATCGCGACGGCGCTGAGGCTCAACGAGGATCTGACCGAAGCCATCGCTCTCGTACACGATCTGGTACATACTCCTTTCGGACATGCCGGGGACCGTGCTCGCGACGTAGTGGCCGGTATCGGTTTTCAGCATCATGAGCAGAGCATCAGGGTGGTGGAGGTCCTTGAGACCAAGAACGGGAAGACCATGAACCTGACCAAGGAAGTCAGGGACGGAATACTCAATCACCAGACAAGCGGCAATCCGTCGACTCTGGAGGGAAAGATCGTCCGTTATGCCGATAAGATCGCATACATAAATCATGATATAGATGATGCCATCCGCGGGCAGATACTGAAGGAAGACGATTATCCCAGGGAATTTTCGAATATTTTCGGACAACAGCCGGAACTGATACCGATCCCGGGCGAATATGCCGCGGTACTGGGCCATACGGTCAAGGACAGGCTGAATACCATCATCCACGATGTCATCAGCGTCAGCGACGGGACCGATGATGTCCGGATGTCGCCGGAGATAGAAGAAGCGGTTACGGGACTTCGGCAGTTCATGTTCAAAAGCGTATATACAAATCCTATCGCGAAGAGCCAGGAAAAGAAGGCAGAAGCCCTGATCAAGCAGCTTTTCAGGTATTATATGGAAAACAGCGCGGCGCTTCCGGAGGAGTATAAATATCAGATAGAGCACGGCGACGGTAAATGTTTTACCGAGGTTCATCTTTATTCCGACAATGAGCTGAAGACGCTCCGTACGGAACGGGCCGTTTGCGATTATATAGCCGGAATGACCGACAGATATGCGGTTATGGTATACAGGGATCTGATGGTCCCGAACAGCTGGGACGTCCTTTGATCTATTCATTACCTGCGCCCCGGCAGATTGGATCAAATTATTACGAAAACCTGTAAACGGAGGTTTGGCCATGTATTATCCGGATGAACTTGTCGACAGGGTTATCGAAGCCAATGATATTGTCGATATAATCGGTGCGAACGTTCCTCTGACACGCAGGGGTTCGAATTATGTCGGACTGTGTCCTTTTCATAACGAGAAGACGCCTTCGTTTTCGGTCAGCCAGAGCAGGCAGATGTACAAATGTTTCGGATGCGGCAAGGCCGGCGGCGTTATCACGTTTTTATGCGAATATGAAAATATGACGTTCAGGGAAGCTCTTAAAGAGCTTGCCGACAGAGCGGGAATCGAGCTGCCCGAGTACGAGGAATCACCGGCCCGGAAGCAGGAGCAGAAGCTTAAGGAAAGCATACTCGATGCGAATAAGGAAGCGGCGACCTTTTATTTCAGGATGCTGCGCAGCGATAAGGGACAGAATGCC
Organism: Lachnospiraceae bacterium; assembly: GCA_017960415.1. The sequence goes on along the minus strand of JAGCZE010000046.1, from coordinate 2,297 downwards.
TACCGGTATCTTACCGGAAGAGGCTTGAGCCGTGAGACGATCAACAGCTTCGGACTCGGATATGCGGGTGCAACCGGAAAAGGACTGTATGAATATCTGAAATCAAAAGATTTCAGCGATGAAGTCCTGAATGCCACCGGTCTGTTCAGCTTCAGCGAGAAAGGCGTTTGGGACAAGTTCTGGAACAGGGTTATATTTCCGATCATGGATGCAAGGGGAAAAGTCATCGGGTTTGGTGGCAGGATCATGTCGGATGCGAAGGATGCCCCGAAATATCTGAATTCGCCCGAGACCAAGGCATTTGTCAAGGGCCGCAATCTGTACGGCTACAATATTGCAAAACACTCGCATGCGGATTATGTGCTGCTGTGCGAAGGATATATGTATACGATCTCGCTTCACCAGGCGGGATTCGACAATGCGGTGGCCTCCTTGGGCACGGCACTTACACCGGATCAGGCCTCTCTGATCGGCAGGATAGCGAAGAAGGTAGTGATCACCTACGATCAGGATCAGGCGGGCCGTACGGCGGCGCTGCGGGCCATTCCGATCTTTAAGGAGAAGGGGATTTCGGTCAGGGTCGTTGAGATGACGCCTTACAAGGATCCCGATGAATTTATCAAAAATCTAGGTGCCGATGAGTACCGCAGGCGTATAGAAGATGCCAAGGAAGCCTTTTTCTTCGAGGCGGAGACATTGCATGGCAGGATTGAGGACAATGTTGATTCGAAGACGAAATTCGATCACGAGATAGCCCGCAAGATCGCATCCATTGAGGATCCGCTCGAGCGCAGCAATTATATAAATGCGGTTTCGAAAAAATATGATATAGATAAAAAAGCTCTGACCGATACAGTCAACAAATACGGGCTTGAAGCGGAAGACATGAAGATTGCCCGGGAGACCAGGGAAAGAGTGGCAGAGCAGAAGAAAAAACAGATCAAACCCGAGGATGGGCAGCTCCTTGCCGAGAAGCTGCTTGTTTCGATGTTAGCAAATGAACACAGGTTATTTGCGAAGGCGAAGGATCTGGTGGGTGCGCAGGATTTTACAAATCCGATGTGCAGCCGGTTGTATGAAATTGTTTTTGACCTGTACGGCGAAGGCCGTGAAATAGAACTCGCGAAGATAGTCAATAGATTTGACGATGCGGAAGAACAAAATGAGGTCGCGGAGATTCTTGAACCCTCGATGTACAGGGAAAAATATGGCGAGAAGGAGCTTGATACGGCATTTGCCGACGTGGTTACACGTGTTCTGACAAACAGTATCGAGGCGAAAATGGCACTTGCGACAGCTGCGGAAGATGCTCAGGGTCTTCAGGACCTCATGACCCGCAGGATGAATATTGATGAAGTGCGCAAAAAGCTGCTCGGTTCCTGATCGTACGAAAGTGGGGATTATTAAACGGAGGCTAAAGGATTAAAAATGGAAGAGAATAAGGCTTTGTTTCAGGAAAGACTTAAGAAACTGCTCGAATTCGCCAACAAAAAGAAAAACGTTCTGGAATATCAGGAAGTCAACGATTTCTTTGCGGATCTTGAGCTGGAGCCGGAGCGCATCGAGCATATTTACGAATATCTCGAAAATAACGGTGTTGATGTCTTAAGGATGCCTGAAAACGACAGCAATCTCGATGATCTTTTGGGAGAGATCGACGATGATATGCTGGGTGAAGGCGAGGATGAAATTGATCTGAGCGCCATCGACCTTTCGATTCCCGACGGAGTTTCGCTTGAGGATCCCGTCAGGATGTATCTGAAAGAGATCGGTAAAGTACCTCTTCTTTCCGGCGACGAAGAGATCGAACTTGCGAAGCTGATGGAAGAAGGCAACAAGATACAGGATGAGATTGACGCACTCAGAAAGGAAGCCAAAGAGAAAACAACGACTTCGGAACATGACGCACTCACCAAAAAAGCCGATAAAATGAAAACCAAGAACGCAGCTGTTATCCAGAAGGGTAATACTGCCAAGGAAAGACTGATCGAGGCAAACTTACGTCTCGTTGTCAGCATCGCAAAACGTTATGTCGGAAGGGGAATGCAGTTCCTTGACCTGATCCAGGAAGGCAATATGGGTCTGCTCAAGGCAGTTGAGAAATTCGATTACAGGAAGGGTTACAAGTTCTCGACCTACGCAACCTGGTGGATCCGCCAGGCGATAACGAGAGCCATTGCCGATCAGGCAAGAACGATCAGAATCCCTGTTCATATGGTTGAGACGATCAACAAGCTCACAAGAGTACAGCGTCAGCTCGTTCAGGACCTTGGCAGAGAGCCTACAACAGAAGAGCT
>JAGCZE010000472.1 GCA_017960415.1 Lachnospiraceae bacterium | reverse complement strand
CTGTTGGTCTCATACCTGCTTATGCGGTTCGAGGCAGGCTCGAATATGATTCACAATTGGTCTCATGCCTGCTTATGAGATATCAAAGCAGACCCGAATATGATTTCACAGTTGGTCTTAAGTCTGCTTTGGCGCGGGGTTGTCAGGCTCCGGTGCGGGTGTTCAGTTCGCCTAAGAATTCTCCGTACTGGGCCATGTAGGTCTTGTAGTAGTAGCCTTTGGCGGCGAGGAGGGCTTCGTGGGTGCCGCGTTCCGCGATCTTGCCGTTTTCAAGTACTATGATCTCGTCGGCGTGGCGGACTGCAGAGATGCGGTGCGCTATGATCATTTTGGTCAGGCCTTCCATCTCGCCGAGGCGGGTCTGGACTTCATGCTCGGTTTCCATATCAAGTGCCGATGTTGAATCATCGAGTACGAGTACCGATGCATGTTTCGCAAATGCTCTTGCCATGCTGATCCTCTGCTTCTGTCCTCCCGACAGTCCGACTCCGCGTTCACCTATTACGGTTGCTGCGCCTTCCTCGAGTTTATCGACAAAGTCCTTTGCGCAGGCATTTTTGAGCGCTGTTTTTATATCATCCTCTGTAAACTGTTCCTTTTTTCCGAGACCGATATTCTCCGCGATCGTGTCCGAGAACAGGAATACATCCTGCATTACGACTGCGCAGTTCTTCCTGACCGTTTCAAGCGGAAGCTCGCGCAGGTCGGTTCCGTTCAGCAATATCCTGCCTTCGTCGGGATCATAAAATCGCAGCATCATATTTATGATCGTTGTTTTGCCCGAACCGGTAGCTCCCATAATACCGAGGGTTTTGCCGTTTTCGAGCCTGAAGGATACATTGTTCAGGATGCTCTTTCCTTCACGGGTAAAGCTGACATTTTCAAATACGATATCCTCAAATCCGCCGTTTCCCTGTAATGATGCATCCGATAATGTTTTGTTTTCGGGATCTCGAATGATCGCTGTTTCGGCATATATCCTGTCGAGTTTCTTTTTCGACGCAAATGCCGCGGCAAGCTCATTCGAGAGCCATCCGAGCATTTCCATCGGCCAGACCGCATTGGCACAGTATTCAAGAAATGCGCCCAGCGAACCCAGCGAAAGCTCACCCCTGATGACCATAAGGCCGCCTAAAAGCAGTGCTACGATCTGAAGCATCTTGGTGATCATCTGCATGATGGGGTTGTATTTGATCCATACTTTCGACTGCTTCATGTTGAGGTCGTAGTATCTCTTGTTATGGGACAGGAATTTGCCGATCTCGAATTTTTCTCTGGCGAATGCCTTAACTACGCGGACTCCTGCCAGGTTCTCCTCGGCAACCGTGTTCATGTCGGCATCCTCGTCGCTGATTTCTTCATAGACCTTATCAAGTTTTCTTTCCATGACGATCGCCACAGTCGCACATACCGGCAGTGCGATCAGCGGAAAAATTGTTAAAATGGGGCTTATCCGCCACATGCACCACAATATCATCACGGTATGGATCACAACCTGCATGAACATCATTCCGATAAATCCGAAAGCTCCCTGCAGCTTGTCAACGTCGTCCTTTACACGCGACATGATCTCTCCGGTATTCATCTTGTCGAAATATTCCACCGACAGGCTCTGAATATGACCGAACAGATGCTTTCTGATATCGGAAGCCACTTTAAAGCTGGTCTTGTCAAATGTGAATTCTCTTGCATAACCGCATACGACTCTTCCGACACCTACTAAAACGAGCATTAGCAGCAGACGCGGAAGTATTCCGGTTTCTCCCTGCATGATCACATCATCGATAATGCTCTGTGTTACCCTCGGCGAGATCATGTCCAACAGTTCGTAAACTATCAGACATCCAAATGCCAAAAGGTATAAATACCAGTATTTTCCAAGATAATAACTAATCTTTTTCATATGTTCCCCTCTTTTCTTCGCCGGTCACAACCGGCTCGCCGCCTGCCCGAAACCGGGAGGCTCAGCTCTCTAAACGCAACAAGGCCGCGGTACATAAGTGCCGCGGCCCGTAAATATGCTAATATTCACTTCATCCAAGGGTATCCGTTATCGGAAACCGCCGGATAAGGTCGAGGTATGCCCATGCACAAAGTCAGCCCATGTTAAATTGTCAAAGTTTCTGTTGCTGCGATAGATTGCCTTTGTCATGACTTTTACCTCTCTTTCTCTGATTATTTGACTTTAAAGCCCCATCAACTACGCATTATAAAGCGTAGTTTATATATTGTCAACAAATTTTTATAATTGTCTAAGTTATTGTGCTCTTCGATTCATTGACTAAATGCGAGTATTCTGATATATTCCAATGTATAATTTCTTCTGTGAGGTATAAAATATAAAATGTATACGAAAAAACTGCTGGCATTGAGCCTGAATCTCCTGATCTTCATACTCGGGATCCTCGGATGTGTTTCCGAATTCGCACACGGAGGACTGCCCATCGTCCGTTTTTACACATTCGACAGCAACTTTATCGGCATGATCTCCTCAGGAATTCTCTCGGCCTTCCTGATCATCAATTTCATAAATGACAAAAAAAAACCACCCAAATGGGCGATAATGTTCAAATATCTTTCAGCCGCAGTCCTTTCAGTAACATTTCTGGTCGTAGTATTTGTTCTGTCACCCATGTACGCGGATCTGTACGGATCCCTTTCCGGATCGTATTTTGCAATGCTCCTGAAAGGTGACATGCTCTATCAGCATTTCCTGTGCCCGGTACTTGCGATCATCTCCGTTTTGTTCACCGATCCGTCGATCGGTCCGGAAACGCCGCTGCTCGGCAAAAAGAACTCTCCCGCAGCCGCCGCTCTCATCGGTGTATGCCCGACTGTTATCTATGCCATAATCACGATCACCCTGAATATCACAGGCTATCTGACCGGCCCCTATCCGTTCCTGATGGTACGCTCCCAGCCCGTCTGGGCAACGGTGATGTGGTGTACGGTAATCGTTGGATTAGCTTACGTGATCGCATACCTCCTAGCCAAATTCGGCAGATTATTTGATAAAAACAACTGAGAGAAACTCAAACTATCAATCAAAAAACCTGAAATATCACTGACAATTATTCAAAAACAAACACCTGAGATATTCTCAGATACGCATTTAATAACACCTTATAACATACAAACGCGCCGCCCCCTTGTTTAATAACACAGTAACTTTCATTCGGCTCGTGATGTGTATGTTCCGGGGCGGATTACATCGGGCTAATTGGCCGGTAATCCGACCCGGGACATGCACAGACAGAGCCGGCAGACCACTTCACTGTTATTAAACAAGGGGGCGGCGCGTTGACCTAAATTTTATGCGTTTACATCAATATCTCCGCTGATGCTGCTGAGAGTAAGCTTCGCTCCGCCATCTCCCATGATATAGCTTCCGCTGCGGCAAACTTCTTTTTCATCATCACCGCAGGTCAGATTGATCGAGCCGGCAGTTGACTTAACATTTGCAACAAAACCTGGATCGTTCGAAAGCTCAATATTGATATCACCCGAAACGGAACTTACGGTAACATCACTGTTCTCATTGTCGATGGTGAAATCAACATCACCGCTGGTAGTCTTGGCATGAATGCTCTCGCAATTGCCCTCAAAATCGATGTCGCCGCTGATGGTGGAGGCCGAGATCGTCGATCCGTCATCCAGCATCACATCAATATCACCGCTCATGGTTGAGAATTCACTCGTAATGATGGTGCTGTCATTGATATTTACATCACCGCTCATGGTGTTAACCTTCAGTTGCTCGATATCGATCTCATCTGCGGTCACTTCACCGCTCATGGTTCTTACGCTGACTTTCCTGACTGAATCGTTCAGCCCCACGTACAGTGTGATATCGGGGCTTCCGAGTGTCTGGAAGAAATTGGACAGGCTGTTCTGCTTCTTCACTGTAGCATATACGGTCTTGCCCTTCTGCTTCACATCGAAACGGTATAACAGCTTCTGGTTGGGATTTCCCTCATTCTCATAATTGAAATCCAATGTGTTGTCGTCGCTTTTGTCAATGAAGACATCAGCGCTTTCCGCCTCGATCACAACATTCTCGACATTTTCCGAAAAGCTTACAAATTCATTGCCTGCAAGATCTTCGTCATCCTCATCGTCCTCATCAAAGATTCCTCCGGGTACATCGGTCTCCTTCCCGTCAGGACCAAAGATCCTTGTGACGTTTTCTCCCAGCTCATGGAATTCATTGTCACAAATATCATCAAGGTCAAAATCATCAAGGTCTTCCGATCCTTCTGTATTTTCAGCTTCCGGCTCCTGGTTCATGGATCTGCGGTAGCTCTCGGAGATGCCCTGTACAAACTCTGAATTCATTACTTTGTCGGTCATGTTTCCGACGCCCTGGGCGATATTCTCATAACCTTTCATAAATCCGGCTGCAAAATTGTTCGCAAATTCTTTCGCGCCTTCGCAAAGATCCTTTGCGCCGTCTCCAACCGATGAAGAAACCTTCTTTGCGCCTTCGCCTACTGACGAAGAAACCTTCTTCGCACCTTCGCCGACGGTTGATGAAACCTTTTTGGTTCCTTTGTTGATGCCTGCGGCAACCTCACCGATGAGTGTTGCGAAGCTCTTGATCATTTCATTGATCTTCGCCGAAGCATCCTCGGAGAACGAGCTCTTATTGCCTGCATCCTCTTCGCTGCCTTCCTCTTCCTTATCACAGGTCCCTTCACAGGTTCTGTCTGCAGTTTCCTTTTGTTTCGCATCTGCGGTATCTGCTTCCGATCTGCCGCATAATGCATTGAGATCACTGATCAATTCATCGATACTTCCAAGCTCTTCGGCAATTTCATCCTCGGTTTTGCCGCTGCGCAGGCCATTTACAAAATGATCTTCATAATCATTTACGATCTCGTCACGGATCTCGGCTTCGAAACCCGAAAGAGCGCTGATCAGCTTGTTCATGTATTCCACTCTGCTCATATTATCATTTCCTCCTGATTATTACGCGGTTGCGCTTTCTGATATGTGGCGAATGCCGGAATGTCCGGCTGCCGGTTGAAACTGTTTATGATCATTTCCGTACTAAAGAGCACTTTTAAAAGCTCCGGTTCAGCCGATGATCTCGCTCATAGCCTTTGCGAAATCCTCCCATTCGGCCTTCATACTGCCGTAGCAGCTCTTGCCCTCGTCTGTCAGATGGTAATACTTCCTGGCAGGACCTGTTTCGGACTCCTGAAGATAAGTTGTAACATAATTAACGTCCTTCAGGCGCTTCAGCACCAGATACAGTGTTCCTGTCGCGATCTTCATCTTGCCGGAGAGCTCCTCGGTAAGTTCATAACCGTAACGGTCACCCTTCGCCAGCAACGACAATACGCATAGATCCAATGCACCTTTCTTTAACTGTGTGTTCATGCCTCATATCTCTCCTTTCTGAAAATTATATGGGATAACATTTATTTGCTAAATACTCTTTCACAACAAGTACATCTTATCACGTACTATTCTATAATGCAATATACTAATCCATAAAATATTTCTAAATATTTGTTACTATTCACATTAAGCAGAATTTACGAGCTTTCTCATACAGATTCTTTGACGCTTCACTCATTTTATGATATCATAGATACGTTATTATGGATATATTATCAGATATATCTTGTAAAGGAGGATCACCAAAGAAATGAAAGTTAAAAACAGCACATTTTTGGAAGAAAACAAACCGTTGCTGAAGGAATTCCTCGACATGCTCTTAGCGAGATTCGACTATGCGTCGATCCTTGCAAATGACTCTGTCAGCAGAAATTTCTCGGTTTCGAAAATGGGGACGAACATCAATGAGGACACTGTACTGACAGAACGCGGTTTCTGCGTAAAGGTCTATGACAAAGGACAGGCATGCGAATACAGCTTCAGCTCGATCTCAAAGGACGGCATACCCGGTCTTATGAAGGAGATCGAAGAGAGACTTATTCCGCTGGGCAATGCGGTACCCGGGGGGGTTGCACCGTATCTGTTCGATAATGTCAATGAAGAGACAACCGTATTTAATGAAAGCACCGAATATGAGCAGGATCCGGAAGAACTAGGAGATGAAGCGATCATCGACCTGCTGACACATATTTCCGAAAAAGGTCGTTCGTACGACGAGCGAATCATTGATTGCCGGGTTGCTTTCTCTTATCAGAAATATTCGAAGCTTTTCCTTTCGAAAAAGAAGGATATGACACAGAACGTTATGTGGGCATCGGGCTTCGTTCTTGCGATGGCTTCCGGCGGAGAAGAGATCCAGGACAGCTACAAGCCCGTATCAGTGCTGGGCGGAAGCGAGGTTCTGCGCACTCTTGAAGATAATCTCGAAGGCTGCTGCAAGACCGCTATCGAACTGCTTGACGCAGAGCCGATAAAGCCCGGCGAGTATGAATGCGTATGCGAGCCCGATGTAACCGGAATGATCGTTCACGAAGCCTTCGGACACGGCGTTGAAATGGACATGTTCGTAAAAGACAGAGCTCTGGCTCAGGAATATATCGGTAAATACGTTGCTTCGGAACTGATCACGATGCACGACGGCGCTTCGACAATTCCTGAAGTCGCTTCCTATTTCTTCGATGATGAAGGTGTTCTTGCGCATGATACGATCATTATCGACAAGGGCATCTTAAAGACCGGTATCTGTGACTCCCAGTCGGCAATGCATCTCAAAAAGGCACCTACGGGCAACGGACGCCGCCAGAATACACAGCGCAAGGCTTACACACGTATGACCAATACTATTTTCGAGGCCGGCGATTCCACTGTTGAAGAAATGATCGCCTCGGTCAAGGACGGTTTTCTGCTGTGTGAGGCCAATTCAGGCATGGAGGATCCCAAGAACTGGGGTATCCAGATGATGGTCAAGATGGCGCGTGAGATCAAGGACGGAAGACTGACCGGCAAGATCTATTCTCCGATCGTACTGACCGGCTATGTTCCGGATCTGCTCAAGTCGATCTCCATGATCTCCGATACCATGCATGCAAGCGGTTCCGGCTACTGCGGCAAAGGTTACAAGGAGTGGGTCAAGGTTTCGGACGGCGGCCCTTATATCAAAGCAAGGATCAGGCTGGGATGATATAAAAGGCCGTTCACACCTCATCCGCCGCCTGACGGCACAAAAAACAATCACGCGAACAAGGAGTAGCATATTACATGAAAGAAAAAATACTTGCAGCCCTTTCAAAGCTGCAGATCAGCGAATATATTATCAACGAAGAGCATACCCGCAGTGCGGAACTCTTCTTCATCAAAAAAAATCTCGATACCAGACGCATCAAGGATTTCACTAATTATGAGGTTACCGTTTACAACTCCTTCGAGAAAGACGGAAAGGCCATGAAAGGAAGCTCGGCGGTCCATATTTACGACGGTATGACGGATCCTGAGATCGAGAAAACTTTGTCCGGAGCATATCTGGCGGCTTCCTTTGTCTGCAATCCCACATTTGAGCTTCAGGAGAAGACCGAGAATGAGTTCATCGAAATGAAGTCCGATCTTGTAGGAAGATCCCTGGAAGAAAGCGCAAAGATCATGGCAGATGCCCTGTTTGCGGAAGATATAGGAAAGGATGCTTTCCTCAATTCGGCAGAACTGTTCGTCAATGAGATCACAGTTAAAATCTGGTCTTCGACCGGTATTGACGCAGGTTATCGCAAATATTACGTAACGGGTGAGTTCGTTGCACAGTGCAAACAGCCTCAGGACGTCGAAACCTACCAGAGCTTCAGATACGATTCACTCGAGACCGAAGCATTAAAGTCCAAGGTCCGCAGGACTCTCGATTACACGCTTGCCCGCTCTCAGGCGAAGAAAGCCCCGACTGCCGGCAATTACCGTGTTATCATTTGCGATTCATATGTAAAAGAACTTTTCAGCTATTATACCGCAAGATCGCTTGCCCCCTATATATTTGCGAAATACTCAAGCTTCAAGCTCAATGAGAATGTTCAGGCCAAGACCGCTGACGGCGGCAGCTGCGAGATCACCGGCGATGCGCTGACTATCTCACTGATCGCAGATACCCCGTTCAGTGACGAGGGTACCCGCCAGATCGACAGGGCGCTGCTGGAGAACGGTGAACTCAAGACCTACCACGGCGGCGTACGTTTCTCCAGATATATAGGCGTCGAGCCCACCGGTAACTACAGAAGCATAAAGGTTGCGCCAGGTTCTACCAGTGTAGAAGACATGAAAAAAGAGCCTTATCTGCAGGTAGTTAATTTCTCGGATTTCCAGATGGACGACTTTACAGGACATTTCGGCGGCGAGATCCGGCTCGCATTCCTGTATGACGGAAATACCGTTACTCCCGTTACCGGCGGTTCGATCAACGGAAGTATCATCGATAGTCAGAGTTCCATGCTCCTGTCAAAGGAGACACAGGTAGAAGACGGCTACGAGGGACCTCTTGCCGTTTGCTTCGACAATATTCCGGTTGCGGGAGAGTAAAAAATTTATGACCGTTTTCATACTCAAGATCATTGCTATGGTCACCATGTTGTGTGATCATGTCGGCAGTTCGTTTTTCAGCGGGAATGTTAATGCGGTGATGCGCTCGATCGGGCGCACCGCCTTCCCGATATACGCATTTTTGATCGCGGAAGGGTTTTACCATATCAAGGACAGGCAGGATGCCGCCGGCGGCAACAAGACCGGAAAAAACAGCACATCCGGAGGCATTTCCGAAAAAGTACGAAAGCATTTCAACCGTCTTTTCCTGCTCTGCCTTATTTCCGAGATCCCCTACGATCTGATGGAAACCGGAAAATTCTTTGATTGGTCCAGCCAGAGCGTTATGCTGACACTTCTCGTCGGAATGGCGGGACTTATGATCATCGAGAAATTCAAGGATTTTCCGGTGTTTATCGCCTTTGTTTGTGCTGTATCGGCTGTTGCCACATACTTCACCCTGCCCAATTACAAGCTCACGGGCGTGCTGATGATCTTCTTCTATTATTGGTTCGTCACACACTGCCGCGATTGCTCGGTACTGAAGAAGTACCTGATCCTGACGGCATTTTCGATCGTTTACCTGCCGTTATACAACTGGGTACGTTACGGCTTCCCCGGGCTTGACGATCTCATCACCAGATCTCTTAAAGGATGGAGCTGGCTGATACCTTACCTTTGGATCAACCTGCTGTTTGCAACCTACAACGGAAAGAACGGCTATAAGAACAAGGTTCTGAACACTTGCTATGCATTATTCTATCCTGTGCATATGCTGATCATTGCGATCATCGAATTCGCGATTGGGAAATTTTCACTATAAAACAGGAATAGTGAGCTTGAATAGAAAGGAATAATATGGACGAGAAAAAAGAACTTCTTTCAAAATTCAATGAAATGGTAAAGACAAGCAAATCCATCGTCTTCTTCGGCGGAGCCGGAGTATCGACAGAAAGCGGAATTCCGGACTTCAGAAGCGTTGACGGCCTGTATAATCAGAAATATGATTATCCGCCCGAGACAATCCTCAGCCACACATTTTTTATCATGAGACCTTCGGAGTTTTACCGCTTCTACCGCGATAAGATCCTGATCGACGGCGTTGAGCCCAATACCACTCATAAGAAGCTTGCAGAGCTTGAACAGGCAGGCAAACTCAAAGCTATCGTCACCCAGAATATCGACGGCCTGCACCAGAAAGCGGGCAGTAAGGAAGTATACGAGATCCACGGAACCGTGGCGAAGAACCATTGTACCAAATGCAATAAGTTCTTTACCGGCGACGAGGTAAAAGACCTGATCGATGCGTCTCTTCAGTCTGCTGATACTAACGGCGACAAGCGTTATCTTCCCCTCTGCCCCGACTGCGGCGGTCTGATCAAGCCCGATGTGGTTCTGTATGAGGAGGGGCTGGACGACTATACCTGGAACCGTTCCGTTGATTATATCCAAAATGCAGATATGCTGATCGTCGGCGGCACATCCCTCGTTGTTTATCCTGCTGCCGGCCTGGTCAACTATTACCGCGGCAACAAACTGGTCCTGATCAACAAATCAACAACCCCGTTCGACGATGAGGCCGATCTTGTGCTGCATATGGGGCTCGGTGAGGTGTTTGGGCAGCTGGAAGTATAGTTCGTGATAATATAAGATAAAAAGATCCCCTCGCATTTTAATTATCTTTTTCATATGCTTGGGGATTCTTAACATTTACGAATATATTTGATAAAGGGTGAAACTTATGACAATACAAGATATCAGAGACGAGATCTCAACACTTGCCGACCCGGAAAATGCGAAATTCTTTTTAAATCTCAACCCGACTGCGAAGCCCTGTGCCGGTGTAAGGATCCCGCAGATGCGCAAACTGGCCCAGAAGATTGCAAAGGATGATTATAAATGGTTTCTCGAAAACAATCCGATGGATACCTTTGAGATGGAAAGTCTTCAGGCATTTGTGATCGGTTATGCGAAGGATGATATCAATGTGATACTGGGTTATCTTGATGATTTCATTCCAAAAGTCCATGACTGGTCGGTCAGCGATTCCCTGTGCCAGACCTTCAAGATCGCACGGAAATATCCGAAGGAAACCTTCGCCTTATTATCAAAATATAAGGATTCACACAGGGAATTCGAAGTCCGGATCGTCGCGATCATGCTGATGAGCCAGTTTCTGAATGATGAGTATATAGATACTGTGATCGATGTGATAAACAAGCTTGATACTGCCGATTTCTATGCGAAAATGGGCGTTGCCTGGGCCGTTGCCACGATCATGGCCAAATATCCGGACAAATGCACGGAATACATGCTCTCACCCGATAACCGGCTTGATGAGTGGACTTATAAGAAGGCACTTCAGAAAATGAAGGAATCTTACAGAGTAGATAACGCAATAGTTGAGAAAGTCATCAAAGAGCGTTCGTGACCTCCGCAAATACTCCCCGGAAACAGAGTTATTTCCGCCGGTATAAGTAATAGGGTTGTTTTCAATTTTGAAATAGGGGCATTAACAAGAAACGCGTATAAAAAAACGTAATTTGATATGGAAGATTACGTAAATTTATGATATTATTTAGATTAGCAAATAATGGGTATCAGGAATTGTGCTTTTTCAATGATGCATATACGCGATGCCCACAAAATCCACTATAGAAAGGAAAACCAACATGAGCAATATCGATCAGATGTCGGCCAATGCAATCCGCATTCTTGCTGCCGACGGTATCCAGAAAGCAAAATCAGGTCATCCCGGACTTCCCCTGGGCTGTGCGGATATCGCATACGTTCTCTGGGGCAAGGAGATGAATCACAATCCCAAGAATCCCAATTGGCGTAACCGCGACCGCTTCATTCTTTCTGGCGGACACGGCTCAATGCTGCTTTATTCACTGCTTCATCTGTTTGGCTACGGTCTTACAAAAGAGGACCTTATGCAGTTCCGTCAGCTTGATTCCAAGACTCCCGGACATCCCGAGTACAGACATACCGCAGGTATTGAGGCTACCACAGGACCTCTCGGACAGGGTATGGCTATGGCAGTCGGCATGGCTATGGCTGAAAAGCATATGGCAGCCAAGTACAACAAGCCCGGATTCGAGATCATCAACCACTATGTATACGCTCTCGGCGGCGACGGCTGCATGATGGAGGGTATTTCGCATGAGTGCTTCTCACTTGCGGGAACATTAAAGCTTGACAATCTTATCGTTATTTACGATTCAAATAAGATCTCTATCGAAGGCTCGACTGACATCGCATTTACAGAAGATGTTGTTAAGCGTTTCGATGCTTACGGCTTCCAGACCATCGTTGTGGAGGACGGTCACAATATGGACCAGATCGCCAAGGCTCTTGAAGAAGCCAAGGCTGACCACACACGTCCTTCGCTGATCCTGTGCAATACCAAGATCGGCCGCGGCTGCCCCGCCAAGGAAGGTACAGCCAAGGCCCACGGCGAGCCTCTCGGCGATGAGAATGTGGCTGCTCTGAAGGCGAACCTCGAATGGCCTTCAACCGAGCCTTTCTTCGTTCCTCAGGAAGTATACGACAACTATGCCGCACTTGCAGCCAAGGGTGCTGAGGCTGAGGCTGCCTGGAACAAGCTCTTTGACGAATATAAGGCAAAATACCCCGAAGATGCCAAGGCTATGGAGGCTGACCTTGATCTTGACATTGCCAAGGATCTGATCAATGACGATGCTTACTGGGCATATGATGACAAGCCCGAAGCTACCCGTAAGCTCTCCGGTCTTGCCCTTAACCGCATTAAGGACAAGGTTCCCGGTCTGTTCGGCGGTTCTGCGGACCTTGCTCCTTCGAACATTTCCGATATGAAGGAAGTTCCGTTCTTCTCACCCGAGAATTATGCAGGACGCAACATCCACTACGGTGTACGCGAGATCGCCATGACGGCTATCGCCAATGGTATCACTCTGTACGGTCTGCGCGGCTACGGTGCTACATTCTTCGTATTCAGCGATTATACCAAGCCTGTTCTGCGTCTGTCATCGATCATGAGGATCCCTACTCTTATGATCTTCTCACATGACAGTATCGGCGTAGGCGAAGACGGTCCTACCCATGAGCCTGTTGAGCAGCCCGCAATGCTGCGTTCACTGCCCAACTTCCATATGTTCAGACCCGCTGATGCTACAGAGACGCTTGCTGCATGGTACAGCGCCGTTACCTCGAAAGAGACTCCTACCGCGATCGTTACAACACGTCAGGCTCTTCCCCAGCTCGCTGGTTCTTCGAAGGAAGCACTGAAGGGTGGTTATATTCTTGAGGATTCCAAGAAGGAAACTCCCGATGCGATCATTATCGCTTCCGGTTCTGAGGTTAACCTTGCAGTTAAGGCCAAGGAGACCCTAGCCGGCGAAGGCATTGATGTCAGAGTCGTTTCCATGCCTTGTATGGATATTTTCGAAGAGCAGAGCGCTGAGTACAAAGAGAAGGTTCTGCCCAAGAAGGTTCGTGCAAGAGTTGCTGTTGAAGCTCTTACCGATTTCGGCTGGGGCAAGTATGTCGGTCTCGACGGTGCAACACTGACCATGACCGGATTCGGCGCTTCGGCACCTCAGAATCTGCTGTTTGAGAAGTTCGGCTTCACTGCTGAAAATGTTGTAAAGAAAGTTAAAGAAGTACTTCAATAATTTATTGAATTAACGGGACCGGTACATTTTTCATTGTATATATGTGCCGGTCCATTAATTATCAAGCGTGTCCTGATCATCCGCTTTTTTAAGTCCGTACCTGTCGCAATCTGTCGGATTCATTTATTGAATCATTGTATCATCCAACGGAGGTCTAAAAATGTTACGATTTACCAAACGCTTCAAATTCATTGCAGTTTTTGCTTTAGTCATTTTCTTTATTGTTCCCGATATCCTTATTTCTGCGCCCCATAATGCTGAAGCTGCCGCAGGTATCAGCCTGAGCAATGTGGTCCTGACAACCGGAAAGACTAAAAAGATTTCGGTTGAAGGCGACGGCACAGGATTTACATGGACCAGCAGTAATACCGCCGTAGCCAAGGTCACAAAAAAGGTCAAGGCCGACAATTCCGCAACGATCACAGCCAAAGGTGAGGGTGTTGCAGTCATTACCGCTACCAAAGGTAAGAATGTTTATACCTGTTCGGTAGTTGTTATGGATAAAGTCAGCACCAAAGCTCCCGAGGGTGAGAAAGCAACTACTTCCAAAGGATTTAAGGATATAACCGTTTTCGATTCCAACGGCACCGTAACGATCACCAGAAGCAATAAAAACCTCACCGCCCAGAAGAATATGAAGCTGAAGAACAGCGATTTTGCTGCTGTTTCCAGTGATAAAGACAGTTTTCTCCGATTATGCGTGGATGACAAAAGCTATACCTATTTTGAGCCCGGAAGCGAGTTTGCGATCTCCAAGGGATGGTTCAGCAAGATCAAGATCTGTATGACCAAGGGCGAGATGATCGTAGAAGTCCAGAAAAAGCTGGACGGCGATGATTCGGTCACAGTTGTTACTCCGAATACCAGCATGTCGATCCGCGGTACCGTTGTTGCGATCAAAACAGTTCCCGAAAAGAAGGGACAGTTCACAACTTACAACTATGTTCTGGAAGGCACTGCGGTAGTTACTACCAAAGACAAGAAAGAAGTAACATTAAAGGCCGGTGACGGCTGGCAGACCACCACCAACAAAAAGGGTAAGATAGTTGACAGCAAAGAAGCCGATGCAACCCATTTTGATTTTGAAAATATCGATCTTAAACAACTTAAAGGTGCTGACGGCAATAAACTGGTTCTTACCGGTGTTGATCTTCCCGATGATACGGATGATAAAAATAGTGCAGACTCCGGTGCCGGCACCGATACTGAGAAGCAGGATAATAACGGAGATACTGCTGAGAATCCCGACAATACCTCTTCCGAAACCTCAGAGGAGCCGGTCTTTGAACGCGCAGTTCCTGCAGCTATAGATTATAATCCGGAATCCGTTAACATTATTGATTCAAAAGAAGACAGGGCAAACGAATCCTTTGTTGTAAAAGAATATGATGCCTTCAACGTATTACGACATAAGAATGAGACGATCGAATCGTACGGAGAAGGTTCAGGTATGTCATTTACCGTTACCGATACATATTATGATTCTAACAGCGTTATCAGATTAAAACGTACCGAACGGACTACGGAGATGCATATACCGGTTAATAATGGCGCTGCGGGCGGAAACGACAAATACGATTACAATTATACACATTCCGAATCCAGAAGCCTTCAGGAATTCTACTATAACAGTAAAAAAGTCCTGATCCAGGAAAGAGCTGTGGATGATGATTACAGCACTACCATATGGTACGACGATCAGGGACGCCTTGCTGAATATCTGAAAACAACAGCAAGCGAAGATATGGTGATCGAGCATTATTATATGGCTTACGATCAATTCGGAAATTCGAGAAAAGAAGAATGATATAAAACCTATTATATGTTTAATAGAAATATACAGATCTTCTAAGGATCATAATTCAAGAACCCCGAGAGCAGACAAGCTTCCGGGGTTCTTATATATTTTTTAATGCATGTAATCAACATTATTCTGTTTTTTCAAAATGCTGGTAATCCTTTATGGATCCCCAGTCTCCGCCCCATTTGAAGCCATGGCTGATAAATATATTGTAGCACTTGTCCCCGTTCCTTATTATACAGTCAGCGTCAACGGTTCTGTCGATATATTTTTCCGATCCTTTAGGCTGCAGGAACAGGCTTCCGTCAGCCCTTTCATAAACATAAGGGTTGTAAAACGGATTAATATCAATAGCACGCCCATATGCATGATTCGATAATGTCGAACTCTCTGCGATAGTCCTGTAATTAAAACACGAAGAATTATTATCTTCCATGGATCTTTCATCATCGGCATCATATTCATCAATCAGCCTGACTTTTTCGATCGGATATTTTATAGAAAACAGTTCCTCGAATATTTCCAGGACATCCTGTGCTATCGCAGTATTGACGATCAGTTCTCCGGTGCAGATCTCACCGTTAAACCCATAATGACGTATCCGTATATATCTCAAATCTTCCCTTGAAACAGGACAGCCTTCCTTATAGGACTTACCGTTAATCCTTGAAAAAATCTCATCTGTAATGGTACTTATATAAAAACCTTCCATATTACCTCTCTCATAAATGCCTGTATTTGAAGTGTTTCCGTTAGCGTTGCTTCCCTGATCGTTATTTTGACTGTTCAACTGTGAACCATTATCATCAACATTATTACCTTCGGAAGAAGTATTAAGCCCCCCATTTCCGGATAAATCTGCTGATTGACCGTCTACCGGATCTTTATTTGAATCATTAACAGATGTTGTAACAGAAGCAGTATTATCTTCTGACGTATCAGAAACAACATTGTCTTCTGAGGTCAGATTTAACGCTGTGTTTGATTCAGATGCTGCAGACGGTTCTGTATTATTCTCAGATACCGAAGATAAATCCGTATCCGGTGTTAAAGCCTTTATTTCCGTATGCTGCCTTACAATGCTTGTGCTTACTTTATTCCACCTATGATAGTTGTTTATCGTCACAGCCATGCCGGAGATAAGAATAATGAAAAAAATAAACACAAGAAGCATCCTGCCCATATCGCTTTTTTCCACTTTTTCTACCTCCTTTCGCCTTGATTACAGAACTATTGTCAGATTGCTTTTGTCAATATTGTAATTAACTACAATTCTTATATTATCATATATTTGGATAGATCAGATATAAATTACGCATATAAAAGAAAAAAGCCGGTCAAGCCGACTTAAATCAATGCCCAGAACCGGAATTGAACCAG
>JAGCZE010000471.1 GCA_017960415.1 Lachnospiraceae bacterium | reverse complement strand
TGACGGCAGCTACGGCGAAAAGGGTCTTGTAACCAATGCGTTAAAGGCTCTGATCGATGACGGCAACAAGTACGACGAGGTGATCGCCATCGGACCCGTTATCATGATGAAATTCGTATGTCAGCTGACAAAAGAATACGGGATCAAGACCATTGTCAGCATGAACCCGATCATGATCGACGGTACCGGAATTTGTGGCGGCTGCAGACTGACTGTCGGCGGCGAGACCAAGTTTGCATGTGTTGACGGTCCCGATTTCGACGGACATCAGGTGGATTTCGACGAAGCTATGAGCAGAGGCATGATCTACAGAGATTTTGAAAGACATGCGTATGAGGAAACTTGCAACCTTTTTAAAAAATAATAGCATAATGAAATTCACATGAGCAAGTAGCGAAGCGGATTGCGAATGACCATATTACAAAAAGGAGAACTAATATGCCCAACATGTCATTATATAAGAATCCCATGCCTTCACAGGCTCCGGATGTCAGAAATAAAAACTTTCAGGAAGTTGCGCTCGGCTACACCGAAGAGATCGCTCTCGACGAGGCCGCACGCTGCTTAAACTGCAAGAACAGCCCCTGCGTTTCGGGATGTCCCGTAAATGTCCATATTCCTGATTTTATCAAGAAGATCGTTGAAAAGGATTATGAAGGTGCTTATCAGGTAATCGCCGAGTCCAGTACTCTTCCCGCTGTCTGCGGACGTGTATGTCCCCAGGAAACACAGTGCGAATCGAAGTGCGTAAGAGGTATCAAGGGAGATCCCGTAGGTATCGGACGTCTTGAAAGATTCGTTGCCGACCGTCACAATGAACTTGCCAACGCAGAGGTTAAGGTACCCGCATCCAACGGCCACAGAGTTGCGATCGTAGGTTCAGGTCCTTCCGGACTTACCTGTGCCGGAGATCTTGCAAGACTCGGATATAAAGTTACGGTTTTTGAGGCTCTTCATACAGCCGGCGGCGTGCTCGTATACGGAATTCCCGAGTTCCGTCTTCCGAAGGCTATCGTTGCACGCGAGGTTGAGCTTCTGAAAAAGATGGGTGTCGATATTGAGACCAACATCATCATCGGTAAGACACTTACTATTGACGAACTGTTCGAAAAAGGCTTTGAAGCGGTATTTATCGGTTCGGGCGCAGGTCTTCCCAATTTCATGAACCGCCCCGGAGAGTCATTGAAGGGTGTATATTCGGCCAATGAATACCTGACCAGAAGCAACCTGATGAAGGCCTTTAAGGACGACCCCGATACACCTATCATGAAGGGGGGAAGGGTTGCTGTTGTAGGCGGCGGAAACGTTGCTATGGACGCCGCAAGGACTGCGTTGAGACTTGGTGCCGAGAAGGTTTATATCGTTTACAGACGCTCGATGGAAGAGCTTCCCGCAAGAAAGGAAGAGGTTGAGCATGCGATCGAGGAAGGCATTGACTTCCAGCTGCTGCGCAATCCCGTTGAAATCCTCGGATATAAGAATCCCGATGATCCGAGAGACCCGAAGAACGGTTTCGTAACAGGTATGAAAGTACAGAAGATGGAGCTCGGAGAGCCTGATGCAAGAGGCAGAAGACGTCCCGTTCCGATCGAAGGTTCAGAATATGAGCTTGAGGTAGATGCTGTTGTTATGGCTATCGGAACCTCACCGAACCCGCTTATCAAGAACACTACAGCCGGACTTGAGGTTAATTCACACGGAGGCATTATCGTAAATGAAGACGGTCTGACTTCACGTGACGCAGTTTATGCCGGCGGTGATGCGGTTACCGGTGCAGCTACCGTTATTTCGGCCATGGGTGCCGGAAAGACTGCTGCGGCTGCTATTGATAAGGCATTAAAAGGCTGATGGAGGTTGTATGTCGGGATTGCAGGTAAAAACATATTGTGACAGAAATCCACGCGGGCTCGTGCGTATCCTGTTTTTTGCCGCTGATGAGGATTATGACAAATATCTTGATGATATTTCCGACAGGATACTGCGGCTTTATCCTCATGTTGCTGTTTATTATTCACGGGACCCCGGAGACATTACCGATGAGGTACTTTCGCAGATGCGTCTCGCAGTATGTCCTGCAACGATGTCTTTTTTATCCATAAATTGTAAAGCAAGAAAGCTGCTGTTTCGTAAGATTCAGCAGCTTCATATAGCTTTGCTCCCGATAGGCATGGAGCGCGGGATCGAATACATTTTCAATAAGATCTGCGGAGAGATACAGTTTCTTGACGCGATCGGCTATTTGAGAGAACTTTCGAAGGTATTGATCTATTGCCGCGAGTATGACAGATCCATGTGGCTGTCCTCTGAAACCTACCGTCAGCAGACTGAGATGGATGAGCGTTTCCCGGATGAGTGGAATGAATTGATCCGTGCCGGGATCCTAAGGGAGATGGGGATTTTATGAATAAAGAAACTGCGAAAACAGGATTTACGGATAAAACCTTTAAGATAGGATCCGATCAGGAACTTATCAGGGCAATCGATGAGCTTGGATTTGTCCCTTTCTTCGAAAATGAGATAAAGGGCTTTTCACTCGAAGAACACATCGCCAGGGGATGCGGGTACAATGACGGCGATAACGGTTTTTGGGACGCATGGGAATGGAAAGGTCCGGTGATCAATAATGCTCATTGCGCATACGGAAAGTTTCTGGGCGGCAAGGCAGTGTATATCAGCAAAGAATGGTTTCCGGATTTTGCCAATTACCGGAGAAACGGATATGATTTCGATGCCCGGTATGAGGACGGACTGGCTTCTTATGACGATAAAACGCTGTATGAACTGCTTGAAAATAATGCACCGATCCTTTCAAAGCCGCTCAAGGCGCTGGGCAATTACCGCAAGGGCGGTAAGAAGGGCTTTGACAGTGCTATAGCCCGTCTTCAGAAGCAATGTTATGTCATTGTAAGTGATTTCAGATATGCCGTGGACAAATTCGGAAACGAATACGGCTGGGGCATAGCAGAGTATTCGACACCCGAGAAGTTCTTCGGCCGGGAATTTACGGATGCTGTTTATTCAAGAACTCCCGAGGAGTCTTATGAGCGGCTGGTTGAGCATTTTACGAAGATTCTGCCGCATGCGGATACATCGGCAATTGAGAAGATGTTGAAGTGAAGTTTTTACTGTGCTTCGGCGGTGTGTCCGCAATGGAAATGATGCAAAATGAAAAGCTCTATTGATTTCATTTTTTAAGTATCTCATCATATCATAAATAAACATCAGGTTGATATAAAATGGCTAAATCTTACAATATACTTCTGATCGGTATGCCCGGGTGCGGGAAAAGCACCATAGGACGGCAATTGGCACAGAAACTCGGTTACAGTTTTATAGATGCGGATACGGAGTTCGAGGAATATTTCGGCATCAGTCCTGCGGATTATATCGGATGTTTCGGTGTTCCGAAATTTCGTGAAAAGGAATCCGAGGTTCTTGCGCAGATGAACAAATGCACGAGAACAGTGATATCGCTTGGCGGTGGGGTTGTGGAGATACCCGAAAATGAAGAACTGCTGCATATGGCCGGTACAGTTATTTATATCAGGCGTGAGCTTGACAAGCTGGCCCGCGGAGGAAGACCTGTAACGGCCGCGAAGGGCGTCGAAACCATTTATGCCGAGCGGCACGAAAAATATGAGAAATGGTCGGATATTACCGTTGATAATGATTCAAGCGTAAATGCCGCTGTAGAATCAATCTGTAAAAAAATTGAACAACTCAGGAAAGAGTGAGCATTTCGGAAATATCCGGGGTGAAATGAAAGAATAATGTTCCGTTAGAATATGATGGATTTTGTAGTTCTTTGGAAGCGTTTGTTATATCAGAGTAATAGTGAGTAGACTTCGAAAAAGGAGTTCAAAGTATATGGGCGAACAACAGGAAACCCGGCTCCGAAAGGGCCGGGCGGTCAAAAACAATCTCTTTGCGATGAAGCTGCTATGGGGGATATGTCCTTCACTTGTGGTACACAAAGGATTCAGCAGGTTCTTTGGATATTTTGAATGGCTGTTTTACAGCGCTTTTTTTATGCGCTATGTGATCAATTCACTGGAACGCGGTGACAGCTTCGGAACGATCATGGTGTTCGTAATAGTTGTTGCGGTTGTTGAGGCCGGACTTTCGCTGTATGACAAGATTCTGACCGGCCGTATATATCCGGTTGCGCAGGCCGTCGTCAATAAGGGACTGTATCGCAGACTGTTCAAGAAGGCCAGGAATGTAGAGCTTTCCTGCTTTGAGGACAGCGATTTCTATGACCGTTACACTCTTGCGATGGAAAAAGCCGATGACCGTCTGATTACTACTGTCGAAGCAGCGTTCAAGGTCGTTTTCGGTGCTATCGCCAGTGTATGCGCATTTATTTTCATGTATCAGGTTGATGCGATATCGGTACTGTTCGTATTGCTGCCGGTCATCGGAAATTTCGTATTTAACCGCAAACTCAGCCGTATCGACTTTGAGAGAAATAAAGATATGGCGCCCCACAACCGAAAGATCGCTTACATCAACCGTGTTATGTATCTTCCGGAATATGCCAAGGAAATGCGTCTGACAGGCGTATTTTCATTAATGAAGCAGCAGTATCGCGAAGCGATCACCGGCGTGGGCGAGGTTACGAAGAAATATACGAAAAAAGCCATGGTTCTGCATTGGCTGTATGTAATGTTTACGTTTACCTTCATTTTCGAAGGCTTGCTGATCTACGGCGCATACAGGACCCTGGTGAGCCGGACCATGAGCCTGGCCCAGCTTTCGGTCATCACGAGCATGATGGTATCGACAACCTGGATACTGATAGGTTTTACAGAGGCACTTACGGATCTTTTCAAAAACGGGCTGTTTATTGAGTATCTTCGCACGTTTCTGGAATATAAGGAGAGGATCCCCGAGGATCTTGACGGTATCGATCCCGGAAACACGATCAATTCCATCGAATTTAAGAATGTTTCATTTTCGTACAAGGATAAACAGGTCATTTCCAACCTTTCGATGGAGTTCAGGGGCGGAAAGACATATGCGCTGGTAGGACACAACGGGGCCGGAAAGACTACGCTGATCAAGCTGCTGCTCAGATTCTACGACCCGACCGAAGGACAGATATTGCTGAACGGCAGGGATATCAGGGAATATAATCTTCGCAAATACAGGGCTTTGTTTGCAACGGCTTTTCAGGATCACAGGATGTTCTCCATGAGCGTGGCGGACAATGTGCTGATGGGTTCAGACATTCCGGCGCAGGACAGGGAAAGGCGCGTTACCGAAGCTTTGAAGCTGGCGGGAGCGTATGAAAAAGTAATGTCATTGCCGAAGGGCTTGCAGACGATACTGACGCGAGAGTTCGATGATGAAGGCGCGATGCTTTCCGGAGGCGAGTTCCAGAAGATCGTTGTGGCCAGGGCATTTGTGCGCGAATGTCCCTTCAAGATATTTGACGAACCCAGCAGTGCTCTCGATCCGATAGCCGAGGCTCAGCTCTTCGACAATATTTACGATTCATGTCGTGAAAACACACTGGTGTTCATATCTCACAGGCTCTCGTCGGTACAGAATGCCTACTGGGTATATCTTCTTTCCGACGGAACAGTGAAGGAAGAGGGAACCCACCGGATGCTGATGGACAAGAAGGGCCTGTATGCTGATATGTACTCAAAGCAGGCGAAGAATTATCTGGCCGTATCCGATGAGGAAGCAAACGGCAGTTTATATCCGGGAGACGGGGAAAAAGCAGATTTATCTTCGGAGAATAGCGGGAAATGTACTTCATCCGATGTACAGGTTACAGAGGGAGGTGCATTCGCATGAAACATGTGATACAGAACCAGCTCTTTCTGTGGAGGCTGTGCTTCAAGACCTGTCCGGGGTATATGATCTATCATCTGTATGACGGGTTCAGATATCAGGGTGTCATTTTTATCGAACATGTACTGGGTATCAGATATGTGCTGCACTGCGCCGAGTATCAGGAACCTTTCTGGAAGGCTCTCTTGGTCATAGGGATCATACTTACCGTAAATCTGCTGCAGATCATTCCCGACGGTTTCTTTATACACGGCTGGAGCTACAGATCAAAGCCGAAGCTGTACAGAGCATTAAAGGAGCAGATGTACAAAAAGGCTTCCGAGATCGATCTGTCCTGCTATGACGATCCGAAGTACTACAACGATTTCGTATTTGCTGTAGCTGAGGCCGAGAATTCCATCGACCGGTTCCTGTCGCTTTCAAACATGCTGGTGCAGGCATTAACGATATTGTTTACCACCGGCGTGTTCTATCTCGTGACAGATGCAATGGGTATTGTATTCGTTCTGGCTTCATTTGTGCTGAGATTCT